>CAIXAQ010000138.1 GCA_903917425.1 uncultured Bacteroidales bacterium | reverse complement strand
TCATACCAAGTCCATACAATTCGTAATAGAAATATTTTTCCAATAAAAAACCCGAAAGCTTTTTACGCTTTCGGGTCAAATAATAATTCTATCTACAGTTTATAAAGATTCCATCAGTTCGTCTGTCATTTCGAGGTTGTGATAAACGGCTTGAATATCATCGTCTTCTTCAAACAATTCCACGAGCCGCATTACTTTTTTAGCCGTTTCCAGGTCAACTTTGGATGTATCTTTCGGTATGCGCTGAAGTTGGGCGCTTTCCGGTTCGATTTTCATGGCTTCCAGTCTTTTCATCATGGCGCCAAAGTTCTCCATGGCAGTAGTTACTGTAAAATAGCCTTCTTCGAGCTGCATATCTTCTGCACCGGCTTCAATCATTTCCATTTCGAAATCGTCGGCGTTGAGTGTGCCTTGCGGTATAGTAAACATTCCTTTGCGGTCGAAAATAAAACTTAACGAACCATTGGTGCCTAAACTACCATTGTATTTATTGAAATACATTCTCACATTCGAAATAGTACGCTGCTGGTTGTCAGTCGTAGCTTCGAGAAAAATGGCGGTGCCTCCATTGGCGTAACCTTCGAATGTACATTCGATAAAGGAAGCCCCGTCCTTATCCGAGCCCTTGCTTATGGCACGCTGAATATTATCTTTCGGCATACTGGCACCTTTGGCATTGGCGATGGCAAGTCTCAGCCGCGGATTGGAATCAGGATCCGGACCGCTTTCCTTCACTGCGACGGTTATTTCCTTATTAATTTTTGAAAATATTTTTGACCTTTTGGCATCCAAAGCTCCCTTTTTGCGCTTAATGGTCGACCATTTATTATGCCCTGACATAGGATATTGTTTTTCAGATTATGTGATAAAAAAATGTTTTCGATGGTAGTAATCGGGGCAAAGTTAATGCTTTGGTTGTAAAAAAAAAACTGCCCCCCGAAGGAGGCAGAAAGCTAACTAACCAAAATCAACTTGAGTAATCAGAGAATGTCAAAATACCTTTTTAAGGGTGTCAGTTTGTAAGCAGGAATGTGGATTAAAATCCTACCAGTGTGATTCCTACCTCAAAAGGATATGCAACAGGGCCTTTATCGTGACGGAACATTTCGCTGAACGAATAGGTTCCGTAAAGGTTAATAATGCCCCAGCCTATTGTAGCCATTCCATTAATAATGAATGGATTGATATAAAAATCACCTTTATTTTTTGTTTTAGAATCGTTAATTTCATTTTTGGTGTGCGACCACATACGGAACGATCCGACTGCACCAGCTCCAACATGAAAACTGTTGGCTTTCATCTTGCCGTTGGTCTGGTATTCAAGTAACAAAGGTATGCGGAGTGAGGCAAGCATAAGCTTGCTTTTCTGGTAGTTGTAAGCCGGATTTACTCCGTAATACCCATCAAGTTTTCCATCATCGGTAAGTATTACATTTTCGTCAAAACGGTAGTTATTCCATGTGACTCCTAATCCGGTAACCAGGCCCAGGTTTTGGTTATACAGGTTTACATTCTGCTCAAAAAAGTTCAAACTAATTCCTGTCGATTTGTTGTAGTTTATGTCGAGGTAAGGAGCACCTGCAGGGTAATCAATCATATGATCCTGGTTTAAAAGGCCGTTCACACTTAATCCAAAACCTGCCCAGTGACCATTGAATTTGGGTTTTTTATCGTGTTTTTCAAATTTTACCCCATCATCGCTGACAATAAGGTCGTGTTGCCCGATGTTTACCCTGACGGAATCGTCGGTTACTATAACTATTCGTTTGTTGTTGTGAATTACAGTAACGGAGTCGTCGTTTTCGTGCACATTCCATGATCCGTTATTTAAATCGACCGATACATCTTCGTCGGCATGATCCGAATCTGCCGAATCGTCGTTTTCAATGATCACGCTTTTTACATTATCCATTCCATCGAAAGTGAGCTGATATTCACCCTGTTTACTGATATTCTTAATCGTATTTTTATCAAAATAGGATAGATTTCCTGCTCCCGAAAGATCCGCTTTCAGCAGTTTACGAGCCATTATTTTGGCATTACCTGCGCCTGAAACTTCTGCTTCGGTATTATCGGTGATAAATTCGAGCGCTTTCAGGTTTCCTGCACCCGAAACCTCGGTGTTGTGTTTATCTGCTGATCCTTTCAGTGTCAGGTTGCCTGCCCCGCTGACTTCGGTATTGGCGGTCTTAGCTGTCAGGGTAATGGTGCTATTGCCTGCCCCGCTTGTTTCGTTGTTAAATGTGCCCGTTTCGATGATCAGAGTTGCCTTGGCCGCCCCGGAGATATAGAGCCCGAAAACATCGCTTTTCAGGGGGCCTTCACTTTTTACCTTAGCAGCTCCGCTTGCATCAATTTTTGAAAGATTGACAGCGGTAACATAAACATCCATTTTTGAGGCGTCTTTTACATTTTCGCAACCCAGGCTGAGAATTCCGCCGGAAACTTTGGTTGTTATGCGGTTCTGCAGGTTTTCGTCGGTAACAACTTTTACCATTTGCTTGTCGCCTTGCGAAACATATAGATTTATAGCACAGCCTACTTTAATGGCATCAAAAGCTGCAACCTGTCGTTCCTGAGTGGTTACGTTTCCGTCTCCTTTGGTTTGTGCTTTAACACTGCTCAAAGTAAGTGTAAGGAGCATCATCCCGGCTAATGTAAGTTTTAATGTTTTCATATGCTTGGTTTTATTGTGTTTGTTTTAATTGGTTTCCGGGTACTAGACGGAATGGGTTTGCGAAAAGTTACAGGAGACTAATAAAATCTTATGTACGTGTGTTTCCGGGTGTGGAAAAACAG
>CAIXAQ010000137.1 GCA_903917425.1 uncultured Bacteroidales bacterium | reverse complement strand
TTGATATGGTGTTGGTCTTCGAAGAGTTTAACTATAGCATAGGGCTTTAAGCTTACCCAATAAACCCCGCTTTCAGTAGGGCTGCCCGCTTTATGGTTTTCAATTAATGCGGTCAGCAGCTTTTTTATCTGCGGAATTACTTCCGTTTTTTTTTCTGCCTCCGCCTATTTTGCGTTGCCTATCTGATGGGGTGAAAACCAGCAATTCCTCTTTTAATTCCTTGATTCCTTGCAGGATAGTTTTTCTATCAACCCTAAGCACTTTACTAATATAGGTAGTACCTCCTCTACCTAACTTAAGAGATTCTAACGCTGCATATTGTCTTCGGCCTTTTTCTGATAATCGGCTGTAATGCAATTGCATGAGCATTAAGGACTTTTCTGAAAATCCATCTATCATAGAATGCAAAGAAACATACTTAAGGATAAGAGTTTTAACCCTGCATTGGGTTTTTATCAATAAGAGATTGTTAATATCTATCTTTGCCTAAATCCGAAATTCACCTGTTATACTTGACCGTTTTTGGGGAAGTTATTTCGAAAGTTTCACTAATGAGCTTTTACCGTCATAAAATATCCCTATCCTTTTATTAATTCAAATAATTATTACAAATTTCCATTTAACCCAAATTTCATATTAATTTTACTAAAGTAATTTTTTAAATCCATCGTGCTCTGATTTTATTATTAACGCTAAAAATTTGATTATGAAAAGGTTGAAGATTGTTTTTTTGCTGTTTTTTGTTCTTGGAGCAACAATCTCGAAAGCCCAGGAGAACAATGTTCTTATGAGCGAACCCGACAAGGCAAGCCTGGGATTGGGCATGGGATTTGATTACGGCGGCTTTGGCGGAAATTTCCTGTTCTATCCCATTCCAAAAGTTGGGTTATTCCTGGGTGTGGGTTACCCGCTGGCTGGTCTGGGTTATAATTTTGGAGCCAGATTTCGTTTCGTTTCGAAAAATTCTGGCAAGGTAACTGCTTATTTAATAGGTATGTATGGCTACAATGCTGCTATATATGTAGCAGATGCCAAAGAGTACAACAAACTCTTTTACGGGCCGACTTTCGGTTTCGGTATCGACACCCGCCACAATCCGAAGAAAGCCGGCTATTGGTCCTTTGCTTTACTGGTACCTATCAGGAGCGCGGAAGTAGATAAGTATATGAATGACCTGAAAAACAATCACAATATTGAATTTAAAAATTCACTTCCACCGGTTGGATTTTCGATAGGATACAGGATTGTTCTGGATTAGACTGCCAAATGCATGACTTTCCCGTTCGTATCCTACGGAGTAAACATCCTTCGGAAACAGGTTCAAAAAAAGGTCTTTCCACAACTAATTGCGGAAAGACCTTTTATAAAGTTTGATAATTTTTACTTTGTTCTTAGTTTTTGTGCTTATCTGCATTATGGCAGCAGGTTTCAGCACTGCAGGTTTCCGGCTTTTCGACCACCAGCACCACGCTGAATATGCCTTCATCCGAGTTAATATCATTGTATTTTTTGATCATTTCGGCCGAAAGATATTTCTCAAGCAGATCTTCAGGTAGTTTCACCTTGTTAACTTCGACAATACCTCCCTGAGTGAATCCGGTTTTCTGGAAATAATTCATGAAAACATCTGCCTTTTCGGCGCCGGCTATGCAGCCTGCCACGGATGATGCTTCTTTCCTGAGCGCATCTGGAATATCATTCAGAATGACAAAATCCGATACACATACATACCCGCTGTGGTTGCAAACCCGGTACATTTCGTCGGCAACCTTCTGTTTGTTCGTTTGCAGGTTAAAAACGCAGCTTGCATAAATTACATCGGCATATTCATCGGGTAAAGGTGCATTTTCGATATCGCCCAGGCGGAATTCAACATTGCTAATCTTTTGCGAATCAATTAATTGACGCGATGAGGTTATATTCTTTTCTGAATTATCGATACCGATAACTTTTCCTTTTATACCCACAACACCGGCGGCCAACAAACAGTCGTTTCCTAAACCTGAACCAAATTCCACTACATGATCGCCATCGTGCAGTAACTGAAAACGCTCTGGCAAGCCGGGATTTAATTCCATAGGATTTTCACTTTTCGAGTGACTGCCACAGCCTCCCGAACCACATCCACAAGCGCTGTTTTCAACTTTTCCGGTTTTCTCAATTGTTTTAACTTCCATTTCCATGCTATATATTTTATTTTATTTTTTTACTTTGTCGAACTACAATTGTCCGCTTACAATTAACAGGTATTTGTGAATAAGGTTTCACAAACAAAGTAATTTATTTTTAAGATACAGTGATGTAAGCTAAACTGTATTATAAGCGGCAACGCTAATCCGATAGATATCGCACTGTATTACAGGGATTACTGGCTGCGTTTTTTTAATGTTTATGCCCTACGGGCAAAAGATATTTATGTAGGATTTCGTTATTGCTATGGATGCCCTACGGGCAATTGACCATATTCTATACAAGTTTCCAGGATATCCGTTACTGCTATGGATGCCCTACCGGCAATCGATCTTGATTTTCGTGCAAGTTTCACCCATTTATTTATAAAGCATGAATCAAAAATCGTTACATATAGCCGGAAGGGCTTTAACATCCATAAAAAAATGTCCAAAAAAAAAATTGCCCGTAGCGCATTATCGTTTCTCGGCAAGTAAATCAGGGAAAAACTAAAAACAGGGAAAAACTACTGAACCTGTAGATTGAAGTTCAATGCTCAGTTTACAAAGAAATCCAGCCAAAGTATCCGGAAATCCTTTCTCATCCAAAAATTTTAACTCGTTTTACTCCGTTTTTAAAATCTTTTGCATAGATACTTCGTTCCCGGCTACAATCCGGGCAAAATAAACGCCGGAAGGAAGCCCTGATGCATCCCATATTTTAAAATGCTTACCGGGCTGAATTTGTTCATTCATAAGGTTTTCCACCAATTTTCCCATGCTGTTAAACACGCTCAGATTAATGTTAGTGCGTTCTTTTAGCGTGATTTTGAAATTAAAAATTCCTGCAGACGGATTTGGGAAAATTTGAACTTCGTTTTCTGCTTTTTCTCTTTTCAAATCTAAAAACAAACAAGCTCTTTGCACCTGTACCAGGCTGTCGCAGCCTTCGGCATTATCAGTAATTTCGGCTATTCCATAGGAATTGGCAATATAATCGCACACACTCCGCACTTCGCACACCGACAATAATGGATTATGCGAAATGTTCAGTGATGAAACCGATTGCGGAACCATATTCGCAATTCCGGCAATATTTGACAGTGAATTGTTATTGCTGATTGAAACTGATCCTGTTACAAAGGTCAGGCCGTCAATTCCTGATAAACTTTCGAGAGATTGATTTCCATCGATCATCAGATCGTCATCAAGATAAGCAAGGCTGTTAAGCCCTTGTAAATCAACAAGTAATGGATTTGATGAAATATCTGACTTCCCGGAAATATGGGTTAAATTCTCCAATCCTGTAAAGTTTGATAACAATGGATTGTTTTCAACGATAAAATTCCCAACCTGGCCATTGCCGCCAATATGATTGAGACCATTCAGCCCCGACAAAGTAACCAGCGAATTATTGCTCACAATCAAATCACGACCAACAGAATGTATGTTCTGAAGACCGCTCAGGCTGCTCAAATTCAGGTTATCCGTAATAATGAGGTCTCTGCCGATGGAGGTCAGAACACTCAATCCGTTGAGATTTGAGATGTTGCTCAAATAAATTTTAACATCGCCTTCAATACCGGAGCAACCCGGGTGATTAACCTGAAAGCTATCCACCTGGCTTTGAGTGGTAAACACAATCCCGTCGGGCAAACAATAGAATGAACTATCGCAGGCGAGTTCCACTTCGTCCCTGCTGCTGCACCCGGGAGCATTTCCATAAATAGTAGATATTGCAGCTGAATTGGCCAGGTAGTCGCAGATACCCTGGGCCTCACATCTCGACAAAGAAGGATTATTTACAATCATTAAGTTGTTGATTGAGGCACTTTCAATGCTTTGTAAAGCCAGTAAACTCGTGAGAATATCATTATTTGCAACTGACAGTCCTCCTCCAAGTGTGGTAAGGTTTTCAAGTCCTGTCAAACTGGAT
>CAIXAQ010000136.1 GCA_903917425.1 uncultured Bacteroidales bacterium | reverse complement strand
GTATTTTTAGTAAAAATAAATACTGGAAAATTGCAAAATACTGGAATTGTTGGAATTAGATTTCTGCATTATATGCAGTTATGTTGAAAAACAGTTGCAGATTGGAAAACGATATTTTGCGGAGAGAAAAATCGAAATATCAGACAAGAGTATGGATTGCAGAAGCCATTTACTCATATACAAAACTTAGTTTGATTTTAAGGTAAGGATTAGGCGTTTATCTGTTGAGCTAATATCATCCTTAACCCTTGCTGAATTTCAACCAGCATATTCTTTTATAGCCAAACCGTTGATTTGGCAAGACTATTAACCAAAAAACAATATGCTTTTATTTATAAAGAAACCGTTTAATCTTCTGGGTGGCTGTTTTTTGAAAAGGGAGTACATGGGTAATAACCATGTGAAGTTTCGAGAATTTATTAACCCTGGCATTTACATGTGCATGAAGCTCTTTCTTAAGTTCATCTATTTTCCGCTCGGTATAGTTCGAAAATTCATCTTTCATATGACGAAAGCGAAGGTCGATCTCTTCTTTGTTAAAATGAACCAGGGCAACCAGTTTGCCTTCCTTGTGCAAGACCAGCGATTCAACAACGAAATTGAAATTATTGATAACGGATTCAATTTCTTCGGGGTAAATATTTTCGCCGTTCGAGCCTATAATTATATTCTTTATCCGACCTTTAATAAAGAGATATCCTTTACTGTCGAACATGCCAAGATCACCGGTTTTTAGCCATCTGTCGCCGGTAATAGTTTCTTCTGTCAACACAGGTTCTTTGTAATATCCGATCATCACATTGGGTCCTTTGGCCCAGATTTCGCCCTCACCGGTTAACGGATCTGGATCATGTATTATAAGTTCAACACCCTGCATGGCAGGACCTGTCGACTGTAAAACCGGGTGTTTTGGATTGAAACCTGCAAGCAACGGGGCACTCTCGGTAAGTCCGTAGCCGATTGCATAAGGGAAATTTGCTTCGAGCAGGAATTGTTCAACCACCGGATCGAGTTTAGCCCCGCCAATGCCGAAAAAGCGAAGTTGATTCCCGAAAGTCTTCCGGAGTTTTTTACCGGCAACCGTATTTAGTTTTTTGCGAAAAAACGGGACCTGGTAAAGTTTCTTAATCACCCACTTACCCGTAAACGCAGGCAATATTTTACTACGGTAAATTTTCTCAATAATAAGCGGTACCGTTAGCATTACCGTGGGCTTCACAAGTTCCAGGGCTGGCAGCAAAACCGCGGGTGTCGGGGCTTTGCGAAGATAAAAAATCGACGAACCGCAAAAAATGGGTACAACTAACCCAAGCGTATTTTCGTAAGTATGCGAAAGCGGCAGTATGGAAAGGAAGCGGTCGCCGGGACCAAAATGTTCGATAGTCGTTCCCTTTAGAGCCGTAAAGCAGATATTTTTTTGCGAAAGCATCACGCCTTTCGACTTTCCAGCCGTACCCGAAGTGTAAATAATCGCCGCAAGATCGCCTTCTTCTACCTGGTAAACTTTTTCAGGTCTTGCCTCCTGATCGAAAATAACTGATGATTTTACGTCGCCAATAAGTGTGAATTCTTCAATGTCAACACATGCAATAAGTGTTTCGCTTGCAATGCCGGAAATCTTCGGCAACAATGCATTCGAAATAAAAAGCACTTTTACTTCGGCATGCTTGAGAATATGTTCGACTTCGGTTGGCGCAAAATCGGGGAGCAGAGGCACCACAACGGCACCCATGCTAACGATGGCAAAATAGGTTATTCCCCAGTTGGGGATATTCGAACTGAGGATGGAAACCTTGTCACCAGGCTGAATTCCGAGTTTTTCGAGAAATGCGATTACCGCATTTATCCTGGTTTCCACTTCTTTATACCTGATTGCCGGCTCCCCCACGAAAGCCATGGCATCCAAATCGCCAAAAGAATTAAACGAGTTCCCGAGCAGGGCAGGAAAAGTCAATTTTACAGGATCATTCATCTGCGAATTTTTAATTCCATTAACCTCAAACGACGGCTATCAAGCCATCATAAAGACTTAATAAACAAACACATGCAACAGATTCCGCAGAGGGGAACGAAATAAATTCAATCAAATTAACACAGGAACTATCGAAGGAAACTTATGGTTTGTGCTAAACAGTGAAAGCTGCGGCAAAAATAACACATTGCCAGGGCGAATTACACCTCAAATGTAATACTTTTTTGAATGAAAAATAATATTTGAAGGTTGCGAAAGAATTATTCTGTTGCTAACTGATGCGTGTTCTTTTACTGTACTTCGAAAGGGGTAATTTGTGACATTCCAGGTTTCATGTTCAAAGTTCCAGGTTCAAAGTTCCGGGTTCCAGTTTCCAGTTTCCAGGTTCCAGGTTCCAGGTTCCAG
>CAIXAQ010000135.1 GCA_903917425.1 uncultured Bacteroidales bacterium | reverse complement strand
TCTTATGAAGTTAGATCTAGCGGCTGGTGTTGATGTTCAAATCAAGCTTAATTGAATAGTTTTGGAGTCTAGTAATGTCTATAGGTTTGGTAGGGCGCAAATGTGGTATGACTCGTCTATTTGTTGATGACGGTTCTGCCATACCTGTTTCGGTAGTACATGTTGAGACTAACACAGTTGTACAAGTTAAAACTGTAGAAGAAGATGGATATAGGGCGATTCAAATTACCACGGGATTGAAAAAAAGATCAAAATTGACAAAACCTATGATAGGTCACTATGCTAAATCAAGCGTAGAAGCAGGGCGCGGATTATGGGAATTTAAAATAAGTGATAATGATAAAAATGAATATTCTGTTGGTACGGAATTAAAAGTTGATATATTTACAGAAGGTCAATGGGTTGATGTAAAGGGAGTTTCTATAGGCAAAGGGTTTCAAGGTGTTGTTAAAAGATATAACTTTAGAACGCAAGATGCTACTCATGGAAATTCCTTGTCCCATCGCGCACCGGGGTCAATTGGGCAAAACCAAACACCGGGTCGAGTTGTTAAAGGAAAAAAAATGTGCGGTCATATGGGGGCTAGAAATGTAACTATACAGAGTCTGAAGGTCTGTGCTATCGATATGGAAAAGTCACTATTGCTGATTAAAGGCGCGATTCCAGGCTCGAAAGGGGGTGATGTAATTATTCGACCCGCAATGAAAAAATAATAGGGCAAACAATTATGAATTTACAAATACCTGCAATAATTGAAGGAAAAGAAAGTGCAGGAATAGCAGTTTCTGAAAACGTATTTGGACAGGCATTTAACGAATCTTTAGTTCATCAGTTAATAGTTGCATATATGGCTGGTGGAAGATCTGGAACGAAAAAGCAGAAAACAAGAGCAGAAGTGAGTGGTGGTGGAGCAAAACCATGGAAGCAAAAAGGGGGCGGTAGGGCAAGAGCCGGTAGTACTAGAAGTCCTCTATGGAGGTCGGGGGGTGTAACCTTTGCAGCTACGAATAGATGCTATAAGCAAAAGCTAAACAAAAAAATGTATAGAGCAGGAATGCGTTCTATATTCTCAGAATTGCTAAGGCAGCAACGTTTAGTTTTGGACGACAGTATAAATTCAGTAGAACCAAAAACGAAACATTTATACAGCAAAATTAAAATACATGACGAACTTAGAATTTTAATAATAACATCAGCAGTTGATGATGATTTATATTTGGCGGCAAGGAATTTGCCTAATGTAAATATATGTATATCTAATTCACTAAGTCCTGTTGCACTTGTGAATAGCGATAAAGTAATTGTAACAACCGAAGCTGTAAAGCTTATTGAGGAAAGACTTGGATGAAACAACAAGAATTATCCAGAGTATTATTGGGGCCAGTAATATCCGAAAAAAGTACATTTTTGAATGAACAAGAAAACAAATTTGTTTTCAAAGTTAAGAAAAGTGCAACAAAAAAGAATATAATGATGGCAGTTGAGCAGATGTTTGATGTGAAAGTTGAATATGTTCATGTGTTAAATGTTAAAGGAAAAACTAAACGATTCGGACGCTTTATTGGATCAAGATCTGATTG
>CAIXAQ010000134.1 GCA_903917425.1 uncultured Bacteroidales bacterium | reverse complement strand
TTTATTTGTAACTGAAACCTAATTTTGTAAGCCCGGTTTTTACCTCCGGTGCCGACATAAATAAATCCCATAAAAGTCCCGTGCGGTAGTTTTCAATCATGCTGATCTCCGGCCCCTGATCGATGGCAAGGAAGGAATCGGCAAACCAGAAGTCGTATAATGCAAACGAGTCAACAAAGCCATATTGTTTCCAGGTTTTATCGCCAAGTTTATAATAAAAGAACCGAATCGCCTTCATGGATTCAATGGGTGTATATGGAAGTGCTGAAATAGCCGCAGTCGGGGCAATCACTCCGACATCGTTTGTTGGCGAACTGGCAGTATATCCGCCTGGAATATCGCTGGCTGTGAGACCCCAGCAATCAGCATTGTAACCATAGTATTGCCTTGGATTTGCAAGGCAGTAGAAGTAATTGATGAGCGAATGGTTAACGTTCTGCTGCCAGTAATTCGCAAATTCATCGCTGAGTTTGCGGGGATCAAGTCCTAAAAAGGAGTAATGAGTAAAAAACAGCGGTCCGCCGTAATCCTGTCCCAGGGGTAGTGTAATGCCATAAAATTGTTTACCGTTTTTTATACCTCCGTTTCGGGCATAACCATTTTTGTATGTATCACGGGTTATGGTATGCTCCGGCGAACTTGCCGCCATAATGTACGCGATTAATGTTTCGTTGTTGCCTTGTAATTGCATATTCATGGCCCATCCATAGTTTGGTGACCAATGCCAGTAAAGTACATTCTGGTTTTGTGTATACCAGTCGTATTCAATAGCGTTACACAGAGTGTTAATTTTGTCGATCAGCGTTTTTTCTACAGGATCCGAGGCATTCAGGTACTGGCGCATGGTAATAAGCCCTTCGGCCATGAATGATGTTTCTACCAGGTCGCCTCCATTGTCCTGGGTAGTAAAAGGTACTATTTTACCGGTAGAACCATTCATCCAATGTGGCCATGCGCCATGGAACCGATCGCAGGTCGAAAGGAAATTCAATATTTTGGTTAGCCGGGTGACACCATCTGCACGGGAAATAAATCCCCGCTCCATGCCAACTATCAGCGCCATGATCCCGAATCCTGATCCTCCGGTAGTTACAATATCGCCCGATGAATTGCGTTCGCGGGCCATGCCGCAGGAAGGATGTGCAAAGTCGTAAAAATATTTAAAGGTCTGCTGCTGAATTAGGGTAAGAAGCTGGCTGTCAGTTATCCGCGGAAACTTATCACTTGAATCGATACCAGTAATCAAGCTGAAATTATGTTCTGAATCTATTAAGGTCTGCTGCTTGGAAATAAGCGTATAAAGAATAATCAAAGAGTATTTGGAGGCATAATCCAGTGGCGTGGAAGGCATTATTACAATAACGCTGTCGCTCCTTTCATATGAAACAGAATACGGGTGGGCTGAGGAAGTACCATTTAACTGGATGCTTTTGTTCACTGAATTTCTGTCAACCGGTGCGGAAAACTGAAGTTTAACAGTTGGAATAGGGTTAAGGTTATTGAACGATGAACCTCCCACCTTATTATTGACCTGAATCTGAACGAAGCTAAATTGCTCAGGTACAGCGGTTTCTTTTTTACATGAAACTGCTATCATCAGAAAAAGAGAATAGAAAAGCAGTTGCAGTATCTTCATCGCTTTCGATAAAACTTGTGTAAATAAAATAAGGGAAGAAAAAGGAGCCCCGATTAAATGGGCCCCTTTAAACCAAACCAAACCTGATCTTTATATCTGGTCCATTAATTCTTCTGCAATAAAAAGGCCTGATGCAGGCAGATCAGTTAAAATTTACTGACCTTATTAAACCGGCAACTGAATAAGCAGAAGATTTGAAAGACAATACTTTACAATGATATAAAAGGGAGTTAATCAGGGAATTAACTCCCTTTTACCAAAAAATTAACGGCCAGCTGCTCCCAGATTGTATAAAGCTGTAATATCAGCCTGAGAAAGTACACTGTTGAATACCCTGACATCGTCAATCTTGGCTGTTGCCATTGGATACCAGCTTCCTCTTGCACCGGCACCATTGAATCCTATGTCAGATGCTGCAAGGCTTCCAAAAACGGCCTGGCAAGGAGTTCTCATTACAAGCGAAGGAGTTGTTCCACGTAATGTATATGCACCACAGTCAGCTGCATTTCCATACAGCATGAACTTATGAGTTGCACCGTCCCAGGTCATTACAAAATGTGACCACTTTCCTGCACCTTTAAACCATTTACCTGTGCCATCACCTGTGTTTAACTGAGCCAGGTTATCCTGTCCACTTTGCGAGCCATCAGGCAACGTTGTGTTCAAATAATTTTTAAGTTCAAGTGTATCTGAAGCAGCAGGATGTCTTGCTGTTTCTGCCAGAGCCATTACATTGCCCCAGATATCGGCAACATTGGTTGGGATAATACCGAAGAAACTGGTAAAAGCACCAGTGCCCCCTTTTGTTCCTTTAGCATATACCCACATACTAACAGAGAAGTTAGGAAGTGAATTTGCTCCGCCTATATTTGGAATTGACGGGTAAACAAGTGTTCCGGCTGTAAGATCCAGAGCTTTGCCTATCTGTCCTGTTGTGAAAGCATAACCGCCGTATTTATTTGAAGGAGCGGTTGAGGAAATAGCTTCGTTGTAAGTGTCATCGAAAGTCCAGTGGGCTTTGAGGTAAGTTGCTGCAACCTGATCCGAATTGTCATATCCATTTATCTGGGGAAGACTTTCAGTTTTTTTACAGGAATTTAAAGTAATCATTCCTAGCACAAGTGCTATGGACATTAATGACATTGCAATTTTCATTGTTTTTTTCATAAGGCATTAATTTTTAGGGTTGATTTATTTGGATTAAGGGTTGATAGAGAATTTATTTAAAGTTAGTATTATTAGGGATAGTTCATGTGTTAAAACTAAATCACATATGTTTAATAACCAGGGTTTTGCGTAAGCTTACCGCCGCTTAATTGTATTTGTGAATTAGGAACCGGTAGCAATTCATGTTTACCTGCAACGAAATGTTTACCCGAAGCAGTAAGCACCTGGGCGGCTCTTCCCTGCCGCACCAGATCCCAAAACCTGTCGTGTTCCAATGCCAGTTCTACCCTCCGTTCTTTCCATATCGCATCGATGGTTGCAGGTACAGGAGCCAATCCGGCGCGGGCGCGGACAGCATTCAAAGGAGTATTTGCATCAGCGCCAATATGTGAGGCAGCTTCGGCATTCATAAGGAGGACATCGGCATAGCGTAATATTTTGATATTTTTAGGCCGGTCTTTATCATCGGCATTAGCAAATGTTTCTTT
>CAIXAQ010000133.1 GCA_903917425.1 uncultured Bacteroidales bacterium | reverse complement strand
GTTTGGCATATTCCATTCGCAACTTATTGGTTTTCTTAAAGATAAATGATCCATTCGAGATAAGCTTATTTGTCAGCATGCTTATGCTCTTTTCCTGAATGAAATCGCTTTTTAGGGTGTTTATTGCAGTAGATTTAGCAGCATACAGCTTCTTGAATCCGGCAACATCTTTAACCGGAGTATAATTTTGAGCATTACCAACACCGATCAGAACAAAATTAAAACACATAAAAAAAAGTATGCCCGTAAAAAGGATACTTCCAGCACTTCTTAATGATATCCTATTTTTCATTTAGTTAACGAGATATTGAATATTAATAAAACCACGTATTAAACGTCCGCCAAAGATACTATTTTGTAGCCCTTGTTCTGAATAGTCTGAATCAATTCATTTAAAATCCGGCTGGTTATTTCCCTGTTATCATGCAACAGGATAATACTTCCAGGTCTGAGCTTTTCGCTGATACGACGAATCAGTTTTTGAGAATCTTTACTGATCGTATCGAAGGAACGTATATCCCAGCCAATAGAATGCATTCCTGAGCCTTTCAGCATCTTTGCAATGGAAGGATTTGTGATGCCAAAAGGAGGCCGAAAAAGATCGGGTTTGCTGCCAGTAATCTCAAAAAGTATATTATTTGCGTGATTGGTTTCGGCTTCAATAATAGAGGAAGGCTTAAATGCATTCTTCCAATTATGGCTATAGGTATGATTGCCAATAAGATGCCCTTCATCTGAAATTCGATGGACCAGATGCGGGTATGCTTTCGCATGTTGCCCGATACAGAAAAACAAAGCTTTTACATTATTGCGTTTCAGTATATCCAGAATAACCGGGGTAAACTGGTCGCAGGGTCCGTCGTCGAAGCTCAGAAAGACAATTTTTTCTTTGGTTTGGATTCTGCAAATACTTTTTATAAACAAGGAATGTTTTATGAAAAAAATATTAAAGGCAATCCATGAAAGCATGATTACAATCGTTGCAAATACTGCAAAAACAGTATCAAGAAAAGTTTGAAGCAATATGAATAAAGCTAAACCAATCAACACGATATGTATATTTTTCAGCATCCGGATAAATGTATAAGTGTGTGCGGTCTGTCCGGATAAGCATGATAAATAAGAACATGTTCAGGTTGTGGTATTGCGTCAAATACAACTTTTTGCGTAAGCACTTCACTTGCAAGCCAGGTAGCAAAAGCACAGGAAGTTGGATAATCGCCACAATATTTCTTATATTCGATTGTCGGTTTTGCTCCCCTAATCTGTTTAGTCAAATTATAGGCTTCGTCGCTGTTGCCTCCGCTTTTTCCTGTAAAAATCAGGGTTTTCTCTCCCAAAGCGAAGTGGTTTGAAAAATAATCACTTATATCTGAACGATTTGCATACTGCGATAAAATTAGCTTTTCAAGTTTCACAGGCGACTTTATGTCCGAAATACTGAAAAAAGCGCTTCCTTCACCTTGTCCGAAATAACCCTCGCTTTCTTTTTGAGCCTTGAATAACCTTGAAGTAAGTTCGTGTTTTAATTCGGTAAGTTCATCAATTCCACCCAATAAAACACTTTCAGTTTTGCCTTCTTCCAACAGCATGATTGTATCAAGTAAAGCATGTTCAAATGAAAGTACATCCTGGGTAAACGTATTGTTATAGCAATTGCTTTTCAGGTGCATAGCTATCTGGCCACCCATCGTATTGTGAATTGACTGTATAAAAGCCGTAGGATTCATCATACGGTTATCCGGGTCACACATTTTTACCAGGAAATTCCCTGTATCATCAAGACATCCCAAACCAGTGGCAGTAATTACGGCTTGAGGAACCAAAACATTGACAACTTCCAGCGTTTTTAATGCTGTAGCCAGTCCCATCCGCATGATCCGGCTCATTCGACGTAGTTGGCGCGAATCAATAATCAACTTATAATCAGGCTCAATACATGTAAAACGGTCAGCATCGTAAGTTCGCAGCCCTTGCTGGCTATCGAAAGCAGAAATTGATGAAGTTCCGTTTATATACAGTTCCATGATTACACTTTTGAAAAAAGTAAAGAGCAACAATTTCCTCCAAAGCCGAAAGAATTGGAAAGCACATGCTTTAAATCAATTTTGTGGGCTTTGGTTTCAGGAAATAATTCCGTTCCGGGCATTGGCATTTCAAAACGGAGATTTGGCAAGGTCGTTTGGTTAATAAGAGCTAAAATCGAATAAACGGCTTCAACGCCTCCGCTTGCTCCAAGTGTATGCCCTGTATAACTTTTAGTGGAACTTAATGCCGGAATTTTTTCGGAAAAAAGCCTCAGAATGGCATTGCCTTCCGACAGATCGTTATTAGGTGTTGCGGTTCCGTGAAGGTTTATGTATCCAATGTTGTTAGCTGATAATCCGGCCATTTTTATCGCGCCTTCCATGGCAAGATAAGGTCCGTTGCCTTCATCCGAAAGAGCAGTCTGATGAAAGGAATCGCTCGCATTGGCATACCCGCTTAACTCTGCCAGAACCTGGCAGTTATTTTGCCTGGCGATTTCTTCTGAAACAAGCACCAGGTACCCGGCTCCTTCACCCAGGTTTAACCCTTTTCGGCGGGCATCAAAAGGCCTGTTAAGCTCATCATCAAGCAGCAAAAGTGTATTAAATCCATTTAATGTAAAGGCTGTAATCGCGTCGGTTCCTCCGGCAACAGCAATATCAAGCCTGCCGCTTTTGATCATCCGGGCGGCGAAAGCAATAGCATTTGCAGCAGATGAACATGCAGTATTCAGTGTAGTTACAAAATCGGTAGCCTGAATATTTTCGGCAATGAGATAGGTGATCTTACCGCATTCGTGATTGATAATTCGGCTGATGTGACCGGCAGATTTATTTTTACTGTAACTATAAAAGAAGTCTTCCGTACTGTCCATTCCTCCAACCGTAGTGCCGGAAATAAAACC
>CAIXAQ010000132.1 GCA_903917425.1 uncultured Bacteroidales bacterium | reverse complement strand
TGTTTTGAAGCTGTATTATTAGTTCAGATGCCATATTGTTCTATTCGTAAGTAATATCGTAATCATTAATTTTTTCATTTACGTCCAAAGCAATTTTTAGATACTTATCTATGCTTGTGTCATCAATTGAAAAATCAGCCCACTTAACTGAACAAACATATGACGATTGCCCTATATATGGCTTGCTATCATCAGCATGATTAGCACAATTGCTTCTTTGCTCTTTTGATTTTTTTATATTGAACATGTTTTTCCTTAACATTCTGAAAAGTTTATATGTAGATAGAGAGCGACAATTACATGTTGCACACGTATTTTCCTGAATATAATAATCATAACTGCCATTTTTATCTGGTAGTACAACAGCTAGTAAAGCATTACTTAAACTTGCTCTTCCCTCTCGTTTATACTCCTTTAAAGAATAAGAAATCTCCCATGGAATCCATTGATCATCTTCGGGATAAGTTTTATCCCACATATTATTTGAAATAAGAATAATAGTTACAGTACTATCGTATATTTTATTTCTTAATTTAGATTCAATTGTTGAATCCTTGAATCTACTTAAATCATTGTCATCTTCCTCCCCTTTGTAGATATGAGGTGTTTCTTCAAACATTTCTTGAAGAACATTTACATAGTCTCTTGCGGTTGTATTAAAGATGTTAGGAAGTTTGAGAACATCCGTGTCTGCGTGTTTGTATGAAATAAACACTTTTTTACCTTTTACTTTATTTCCCATTTTCTATTTTATTAAAAACATTATGATTAGAGTTGTCAATACTGAAATTCCATAAAATGGAATAAGTGTTTTTGAAAAGATTCCACACAACCATGTTCTATCTCCTTTATCGAACTCGGTAGCATCCATTTTGTAATCAATATTGGTTTCTGGGGTTTCTGAAACTTTATTATAAAGGTCTCTATATTGTCTTTCTTGTGAAATGTAAAAACCATCTAACACCCAGAAGATTGGAATTCCGATGTAGGATACCAAAACGAAGTTTAAATTTGAATCTTTTGCAGCAAGCGCAAACAAGGCGGAGACAAGTGTTATTGACCAACCTTTGATTAAGAATGAATTAGAATTCATTCTAGCAATAACACTCTGAATGAATTCAAGATGTTTTCTTTTGTTTTCCATTTGTTTTGTGTTTAAAAAGTTAGCCATTCGCTTAATAACTTAGTAGTTCCGTCAGGAAATATTACTCTGAATATCTCTGGTCTCGTTTCGCTTTCTTCAATTCTCGGATAAATTCTCAAATACTCATTTCCATTCCATCCGACAGAAGTATCCGCTAAAGGAAATAATGCTATATGTGCAAGATATTTATGTGCATCACCGAATCCTAACTCCCAATTGCACCATTTTGAATTTATTGCTTTGTTAGTTGCTAGTAGAACAAATTTCTTGTTCAGTTTGATTTGTTCTTTGATTTTCTTTGCGGTTTCTGCACTAGTGAAAGGCGGCAATGACGAATCCAAGGAATCTATGTAAACCCTAATGCCTGCTTTACGCAAAATCACAATGATTTTATTTACATCAGCTTTCTCTAAATCATCATGACTATGAGAAAGGAAAACGGAAACTGTAGCAGTTGTTCTAGTTTCTCTTTTTGCTTCATTTAGTGCTTCACTGAACATGCGAGTTCCAAGTTTGCTCTCTGTTAGCAAAGACAACCGTGTTCTTGTCAGTATTGCCATTGTTTGTTGTTTAATTGTTAATATTCATTTGTTTATGATGCAATGTCGTTTTTTAGGCTTGCAGGTAACGTATAGCGTTTTATTCATCGTTCCCACACAAATGTATAAAGAAAGTGCAGATGTTAACAAATTAATGAAAAGTAATTTGAAAGTTGTGAAGGGAATGATGAATAAAACCGAGTTGGACTATGCCGCTATGGGGATTCTATATTTATATTCGGGAATAATACAGTATAGTATTGCTTTTGGAAGCGTGATTTTTGCATAAGTGCGTTTAGAGTCTTTCATTCAGCTGATTTTTATTCATTCTGGGACATACCAATTCCATCATGGCTTTTGATAAGCCACTGAGCAATGGATGTGCCGTTCAAAGAACTGGCGTGTTACAGCTTTTAGCCCGGTTTCAGATGGTTTACAGCTATACTTACTTGAGGTACCATTTTGCCGTTGTTGCATTTTGGGCAACGTAAAGGGTCTGCTCCGGTAATACTGCGCCATACCTCCAATGCGGTAAGACCTTCCAGTAACGGAAGAAAAGCAGCTTTTTCGATCAGGTTAAAACAAGCCTGTAATTTCAGTTTCATGTTACACATGGCCATAAAACCGAAGTACCTTATTTTGTAAAATCCACAGGGCAGCACATGTTGCAGAAAGCGGCTGATAAATTCATCGGCATCAAGTGTGATATTCCTTTTTAACCCTGCCGATTTGTAATCTTTATAACAAAAACTCACTTTCCCATCCTGGTATTCCCTGATCCTGTGATTCGATATAGCTACCCGGTGCGTGTAATTGCCCAGGTATTGTATCAGGTTATCGGCACAGGAAAAGGGCCTTTCGCAGTAAACCACCCATTGTTTCTGGTAACATTGATTCTTGATTATGCTAAAATTCAGTATCTCATCCGGCAGTTTGATTTCACCCTCTGCCACAGCCTGTTCGAGCAACCGGCACAGGATTCCCCTGAATACGGCACTGAGTGCTTTAACCGGCAGAAAGAACTTTCTCCCGGCAGGGATCCATTCCATCTGATCTTCGGAAAGTCCACCGGCAGGCACAATCATATGAATATGCGGATGATAAACCAGCGTTTGCCCCCAGGTGTGCAAAATAGCAACAGCCCCCGCCTGTGCCCCAAGAAACGCGGGATTCGCAGCACACTGCATCAGCGCTTTCCCTGCAGCTTCAAAAAGCAGGCTGTAGGCTTTGCCTTGGTTAATGTAAAACAGTTTATGCAAACACCCGGGTATGGTAAATACAACATGAAAGTGTTTGACCGGTGGCAGGTTCGCCGCCAGTTTATCAACCCATTGTGCCTTTTTCACAAACTGACACTTCGGGCAATGCCTGTTGCGGCACGAGTTATACGATTGCCTGCTATACCCGCACTTGTCGCAACGATCAATGTGCCCGCCAAGTAAAGCAGTTCGGCATTGCACGATCGCATTGAAGGCTTTTAGCTGCTCCGCACATAAGCTGTGATTGCGCAGAAAATCCGTTGCCTGGCCACTTAAAATATCAGCAAGCTCAATGTTTTGTTTCTTGTTTTCCATGACCTCATGATTTAAACATTCATGGAATCCAGCGGAGACACAACGCTTGACGGATTAACATTTACCAGGTGAAGGTAACCTGAAGTGGTTTTGATCGATACATGCCCCATAAATTGCTGGATCAGCTTCAGATTGACTCCCTTCTCCAACAAATGTGTAGCAAAGCAATGGCGGAGTGTGTGAAAAGAAACCCGTTTCTTTATACCCGCTTTTGCTGCAAGTTGTTTGACAATACTGTTCAGTGTCTCATCGGCTAATGGCTTTCCTTTGCGGCCTTGGGATTCAAACAGATAACAGGATGGTCTTTCAATTTTGTAATACAACCGAAGTATTTCCAGCGCCTTGGGTGAGAGTATGGTGTAACGGTCTTTCTTGCCTTTGCCCTGTACCACATGCACCTGCATACGGGCAGAATCGATGGCCGAAGGTTTGATCAGCTGGATTTCCTGACGCCTTAGGCCCGCAGAATAGGCCAGCATAATAATAGCCTTGTGTTTAATGTTTCGGGTGAGGGCAATCAGTCTTTCTACTTCGCCAAGTGATAAAACTACCGGGAGCCTCCTCTCACGCCTGGGGCGTTTAATCCTGATCTGTTCCCAGTCCTGTTTAAGAACATCAACCTGCATGATTTTGAATGCACTGATGTATTGATTGATCATCGATGTCGAAATGGATTCACCGGTAATCCGGCGCAGGAGGTAATCCTTGAACTGTTGTGATGTAATTTGGGAAAGAGGTAGTGAATAAAAATTTTCTACCTTTGACATAAGCTCACCATAAGTATGGATTGTTCGTGAGCTGTAGTTGCGAAGCTGCATCTCATGGATAAGCAGCTCAACATGATGAGAAGTTTGATTTTTCATGATGGTTTGTTTTAAAGTTGGCACCTTAAAGTTACCATCAAATTACCGCCTCCGCAAGGGGGCGGTTTAGTTCAACTCCTTTATATGTACGGTAAAACTGTACAATATATTCCAATTTGGGTGTATATATGCGGTTTTATCCGTTTCTTATTTATCCTCAAAGATAGTATTTATCTACATATCATCGAATGGCGATTTTATTTTCCCTAAACTTTTTTCGGTCACATGGGTATATATCTCAGTAGTCTTCGAACTCTTATGCCCCAATAACTCCTGTATATACCGCAAATCAGTGCCTGATTCGAGCAGATGGGTTGCGTACGAGTGCCTCAACCAATGCAATGTTACCGGTTTATGTATATTGGCCTTTCGGACAGCATGTTTTAAAACCTCCTGTAAACTGGTCTCCGAATACTGCTCGCCGGTAATTTGCCCCTCAAACAACCAGGTTTTCGGTAGATAAAGTTTGTAATACCCGCGCAACATTTCAATAGTTTTATCCGAAATTGGTATTACCCTGTCCTTTTTCCCTTTCGCGTTCAATACAATCAGTAAATGCCGCTTCGAGTCGATATGCAAGGGTTTTAAATTTATCAGCTCGCTCCGTCGAAGTCCGCAGGCATATATAAGGCTTAGCATAGTACGGTGTTTCTGGTTTTGCAACACTTGTATTATGGCTTTTACTTCTTCCTTGCTCAATACATTAGGCAGTTTGTGTTCGCGGCGCGGGCGTTCGAGCTGTTCAGTGATAAGTAACGTGCCTCGCATCTGTTTGAAAAACAGTTTTGCGGCATTTATAGCCTGGTTTTGATACGAATAACTTAGCCTGCGTGGAATCATATACTGATATACAAAGCACTCCATATCCTGGTTGGTGGCTTCGGCACTGGTTTTGGGCGAAATAAACCGCAGGAAAACACCTATTGCCTGTACATAGGTTGTAATAGTGGAAGGACTGTACCTCTTTTGTTCCATCCATTGCCCGAAACGTTCAGTGTCATTTTTGTTTTCAGTCGTAAGTGGGGGCAGGACTGTTATAGGGTATTGTTCGCCAATAGGTGGCTCCGGTTTTGGAAGCGGCTCTTTGCTGAAATCGAGATCGGTTATGCGGGTATTAAAATAGTTTTCGAGCAGTTGCAGGTTGTTGCCATAATTGGGTATCACCCAATGGAATCCGGTTTTGTTCCAGCGTGCATATTTAAACGTGAGCAGAAATTGAATATCCGTTTCGTTCTTCGGTAACTTAACCTGTATTTGTTTGCCTGTCACACAAATTTCGATACCAGCCGTAATCTGTTGCCTGATCTTTTCTGTCATTGCAGGCCCTGTTAAAACTGCTTCCTTCATGGGTTGTACCAAGGGTGTTGTATCTTCAATATGTGGAAAAACCGAAAGTAGTTGTTCATACGCGTCCTTCGTGTCGGGAATATGCCAGCATTTTCGGGTCCGGCTCCATGCTATTCCCGGTATGGCTTTGGCTAGTGCTATAAGTTCAGTGTCATAGTCAAATTCAAGAAACAAACGTTCCTCATTCTTATGAACTGATCGTATAAGCCGAATGGTTTTCATTGGAATATTTAAAACATTAAAATTAATAAAAAAACCAATCATGCAACGGATTGGGTTTGTTTTACCTGCTGTTAAACACGAATTAATCCCCAATCCCACATCCCCAATCCCACATCCCACATCCGCCATCCCACATTCTACATCCTACATCCCACATCCGCCATCCCACATCCCACATCCGCCATCTCCAATCCCCAATCCCTACTCCCTACTCCCTACTCCTTACTCCTTACTAACTATTCACTCTTCACTATTCACTTCCCTTCCCCCCCCCCCGCCCAGCCAGTGCCGTTGTCTCCATGTGCTTTTTCCTGTCACGGTATTTGCAGAAAAAAGCAAATACACCGAGGCGCGCCAGGAAAAAAGCACACTTCACCACCGGTTCGCGTACTTTACATAATAGGCTCTTATAGTCACTATGTATACGAGAATTTTGAGTTATCAGATGACAAGTTAAAACGTGCCTATAAGCCGCTTATGTACTGTCGGGCTTCGCCAAGTAGCCACTGCCTGCACCACCCTCCCTCCCCACTCTCCGCACTTTCCCTGCAGTTGCAAGCCGTGGTTCTCGTTCCTCGAAACCACGCCTTTCACTGCACCCACTACAGCAAATAAGCCTCATCCTTCGGCTTATCAGCTGTAAAGACCTCCCCACTTTCCAGGTTCACAAGCATCACAAGCCGTTTGACAAGGTAAACAAGCAGTTCAACGAGTTTTGAGTATTGTTGACGAGAAACGAGTCTTTAGTACTGTTGACGAGCAATCTTCGAATCCTACCCACTTCCCATGTTGCTGCAAGCAATTTCGTTCATTCGTCCTCAATACGCTCCACTCCATTTCACTGCATTCAGTCTGGCAGGTTCGGTCGCTCAGCCATCGCACAATCTTTACTTCGCTCCCACGCACTAAAGCAAAGCCTCCTGACGTCGGCTCAGCTTTTAAGAAGTGCTTCACCAGCCAGCCTTCATTTCGTTCCATTCGTTACGCTCCTTTCGATCCTCTTTCACTCAATCACTTTCGCAACCCACACAGCAGCCTGCCCGT
>CAIXAQ010000131.1 GCA_903917425.1 uncultured Bacteroidales bacterium | reverse complement strand
ATAAAAAAAGGTTTTACCACGCATTTAGTGGAATTGGTTTTAAAAGGCCAGAAGACAGAAGTCAGAAGATGGAAGAAAGTGCTAATTTGAAATTTATTGCTACTAATGAGAAGCGATTTGAATAAAAGTAATTGACCAGAAAGCTCCACTTTCATAGGATAAAAGAAGTTGTCAATCGAACTTCTGACTTCTGACTTCCGTCTTCTGGCATTTTCAATTCACCCATTAAATTAACAATAGATCCTAAAAAAATAGAAGGAGTTTTTTAATGAATAAGTTCACTTTGGTAGTAGGTGCAAGTCTTAACGAGAACAGGTATTCCAATACTTGCGTAAAAACTTTGGTTTCCGGACATTTCCCGGTAATTGCGCTCGGCCTGAAGGAGGGTATGATAGCCGGAGTGCCTGTTCAAACCGGGTTTCCACCTTTGGAAAATGTACATACAGTTACAATCTATCTCGGGGCCCCGAACCAGCTGATTTGGTACGATTATATACACGGATTGAACCCCGAAAGGGTCATTTTTAATCCTGGTGCCGAAAACAGGGAATTCAGGGATGCACTTACCGCAGCCGGTATAGAAGCGGTCGAGGATTGTACGATCAGGATGGTTGAAGGCGGCAGATTTTAAACGTGAAGAAAAAATACCAAAATGAACAGGTATGCGTTATGCTATTTATAAAGCTTCAGTGACTTTGTTCTGGCATACCACTGATACTATAACTGAAGTAAAGAATACCTGATCCAACTGAAAAGCATGCAAAAATTTATCACTTCTATAACCATAGTCTTATTATTTCTTTCATTTCCGGTTAAACCCCTCCATGCGCAGGTGACAACAAAAACAGGAATTGGAACTTACCTGATGTGCTACCATGCTTCCAAATCAATGCCGGTAGTGGTGCAGAATATGATTGGGGTTGATTCGCTGAAACTAGTGCTTGCATTTGATAATGGTGTTGTTGATTTTGTTGAATCGTTTGCGATACATTCGGCATTAGCGGGTGGAACTTTTAATGCAACTAACCAGGGCGATTCGATCATACTAAGCTGGCATCGAAAAACTGCAGCTACCATATTTAACGATACACTCGTTTGGGTCAAATTTAAGGGTCTTGTTGGTTCCACCAGCCTGAGTTGGAAGAAATCAAGCAGTTTTTATCATACTATTTCCGGGAATTCGCCGGTCGAATTTATTGACGGTGGTGTTACCGTCAGCCCTAAAATAAATGTGTTACTTACCGAGATTGATCCAACCTGTGCAGCAAAACATGATGCTAATTATATGGCAAACGCTTTCGGTGGAACAGGCAAACTCAGTTACCTGTGGAATGGTCTCGAAGGTCGCTTCGATTCAATTCAAACCAACATGTCAGCAGGTCCGAATATTATTACCATTACTGATTCGTGGGGATGTAAACTGGATAGTTTATTTTTCATAAACGGTTTGCCCGGAGCTAATGTCAAGTTGGTTATCGAAGGAAACGAAGACACTACCATTTATTTGCAAAATCCGGTATTAACATTTTCTTTTGAAGAAATTCCACCTACACATGTGGTTGTACCTCCTTTATGGGAGTTTGGCGACGGTGATACTATGGTGTCATTCAATCCGACTCATGTGTATGCCAGGGCAAATGTTGATATGCTGAAGGAACCATATTATACATTGAAACTTCATGTAAGGAATGAAAATGGTTGTGATTCAATTATTGAAGTTACTATTCCTATAAAAGACGTTAAATTAAAGATACCTGGAGTGATAACACCCAATGCAGACGGCAAAAACGATGTTTTTATGATCCTGAATGAGAATAAAAATGGTTCGAGCGAAGAAATAAAAATAACGAACGAATTTCAGCATATGGAACTGGTTATTTTCGACCGTTGGGGCAGGAAAATATATGATGATTCGAATTACCAAAGCGACTGGACAGGAAAAGGAGTGCCCGACGGAGCCTATTATTTTAAGTTAAAAACGGTCGGATTTTATAATACAGAAACCTATAAAGGTTCTCTTCTGATATTGGGCGGAAGCTCAAATTAGATTTATTTCTTTGAAGGAAGGCTTTGACTGGAGACTGGGAACTGGATACTGGAAACTTGGAACTGGAAACTGGGAGCTGAGAACTGGAATTCGGAAACTGGAAACTAGAAGCTGGGAACAAGAAACCAGAAACAAGGAACCAGAAACTGGAATATCATAATTTATTCCTTTTGGAATTTAAAAACAAAACCCTGGTAATGTATTTATTATCAGGGTTTTGTTATTCGTGTTTGTTTCAGAGAAGGTATTTTTGTTTTTCAGTTCCCGGAGGTCCTATTTTGCCTTTTCAGGTAGCCATACGGCTTTAAATATGGTAGGATTTGAATAGAATTTCCTTGCTGTCTCTACCAATTGTTCAGGAGTAAGGGCTTTGAGCATTTGCTCTTTGTTTACAATCCTTTCGGGATCGGTACCCATCAGATACGCATTTTGCATGGCATTAAGCCAATAATCATTCTTCTTCAAGTCAACTTTGTTTTTCTCAATAGCAGTTTCTCTTGCATTTTTCAAATCAGTTTCGGTGATACCTCCGGTTACTTTGGTGCTTTCGATCAAACCGATAAAAGCGGTATGAACTTTTTCGATATTATCGGGACTGCATGGGAGGCTGCTTTGAATCAAATACTCTTCTCTCGGGT
>CAIXAQ010000130.1 GCA_903917425.1 uncultured Bacteroidales bacterium | reverse complement strand
TATACTCTACCATTCATATTTATAAGGCCGAACCTATCGAGATGCTCGTGGCCGGTATAGCCACGTTCGAATAGGAAAGTAGCGGGTACATTGGTAAAGCTCCAGTTGGTAGGGTTGCGCCGGCGACCCCAGGGATCGAAAGCCAGGTTTTCCAGTTTAGTGCCGGTGCCATCGGTAATTACATTGTAATTGCCCTGATAATCGGTGTGGATGTAATACAAAGTATTAGCTTCTGTTCCTTCACTTACCATAATAGCTAAGAGTTGATCTCCTGCCATAAGGTAGTGATAGTTCCTGGTAATTCCTTTATGCTCCATTTTTACTACTTCAAAATTATCGAAGTAATACTTGTAATCAGACACAGCTGTGTGTTCATATACGATGCTTGTTTCTGATTTTATTCTCTGATCGTTAGTTCCATATGTGATACTATACCTGTCGAAAGGAAATGCGCCTAATGCAGGGTATTGCACTATTTGGGATACTTTATTATTCCCGTTATATAAAACACTTTGATTATTTGCCGAAGCCAAGTACCCGCTTGTTGGCTGGGTTATACCCGTTACTGCATGTGGCCCTGCCGAAGCACCGTAAGTATATTGCCCTGTTGCGGGTTGGTTAACATCCGATTTTGATTGTATATTGCCATTGCTGGTATATTGCATGGCGCAGGGTGTGCCGGCATTTACCTGCCACGATGTAAGCCTTTCTTTTAATATGGGGTCATACTCGTAGGTTTCGGTCAAGATGGTATTGCTATTTATAATTTCCGCCTTTTGGGTTAGGTTGCCCGTGAAAGGATCGAAATTGTAAGCAAGGTTCTGTAACACGGTATTGGCAGCGTTTTTGGTAACAATACTTTCGGGCATACCATACGCGTCGTATCCTTTGTGCGTGGTTAAGCCATTACCCAGCCTGAAATCGGTAATCTGCCCACGTGCATTGGCGGCGGTGGCCGTCCACAGTGTTTGCTCAAAGCCCTTGCCAAAATTAACTATGCTTTCCATATGCCCATATGGACTATAGAGATAGGTTATGGTATAATTTGAAGGATAGGTGTAATTTTCAATCATACCCGAACTGCTGCTGTATGCATACGCAAATGTATAACTATTTCCGTCAATTGTTTCGGTTTTATTTATCACCCTTGCCAGATTATCATAGACATAACCAGTGGTTATAGGATACGGGTTGTTGGTAGTTTTGGCAATGCTGAGCAATTGGCCAAAGCCGTTGTTGGTATTTGTTTGCTCGTAGGTGTAAAGGCTTGTTTCGTTATCGGGCATCAGTATTTTAGTATGTATGCGGCCCAGTTTGTCGTAGGTAATGGTATTAATATTGTTACGGGCATCAGTTTGCGTTCTCAATTCGCCAAAGCCATTGTACCTGTACGCAGTTACTCCCGCATCGGGATCGTTCACCTGGGCTTGGTTGCCTGCATCGTCGTAGCTGAACAAGGTGATAGCTCCCTGCGAATTAATGGAGCGTACTTTAGCCAGGGCATTGTACATGTATTTGATTGAACCTGCCGAAGGATCCTTAATTTCCACAGGATTTCCCACCACATCAACCGTAGTTTCTTTCCATATACCTGTTGTCGTATTCGTGACCTTGGTAGTAAGCCCGGTAAAATCAGTATGTATCACGGCTGCGGTAGGCAGGATCAGGTCGGTAACCCTTCCCAATGCATCGTAGGTATTGGTTGTCCATTGCGTAGGTTCGCTGTTGCCGGGATAAGGTTCCGATATAGCCGCAATACGGCCTGTTTCGTTGTAAGTGTAATCGGTGTATATGAGTTCGCCCTGCAACCCCTGCGTTACGATGCGAAGCGGCCTGCTGTATGTATCGTAAAAGGTATATGTTTTGCCCCAGGCACCTGCATTCTTTACCAGGTTTTTGTACGAAACAGAATAATACAACGCGGTTTGTGGCGGGACGAAATCAGTGAAGCCTGCGCTCAAGTATAATTCTGCAACATCGGAAGTGCCATCGGGTTGCAATGTTTGGGTAAGGCGGCCAAGTATATCGTATTGGTTAGTGGTTACAAGCTTGTTGCGGTCGGTTACGGTAAGCAGCTTGCCGGTAAGCAGGTCGTAACTGTATGTTGTAATCTGGTCACGACTTGGATCTTCGGCTTTCACAGTTTTGGATGTTAGAAAGCGGCCCTGGTATCCTTCATCCTGTTTATAAGCATATTCTACTTTTCGCTCGGCAGGAAAGCCGTCAATCGTTGTCTTCAGGGTTTCGCTGGTGGTATTGCCAAAATCATCCTTGTATTCGTACCAGTTTTCAGTTTTAAGGTCAGTGCTGTTGTTATTGGGAATATTCTCCTTGTATTCTAACCTGAATCCTTCATCAGAACTTGCTGCGTAATAATGGTAAATTGTTTTTCCCTGATAGGATGTTTCCAATTCCGAATCCTTATGTGTAGTAATTACCTCTGTTGTATGTGGAAACCCATTGAGCCAGTTAGAAACATCAGGCGGAACATACGTCGATAAAACTGTTTTTTTCCAGGCATAGGATACGGGGTTATCGGTAGTGGCCGTTTCGTCCATTATTGTTTCTGCTTCAAGCGAATAGCCATAATCATCTATTTTTTCAATCTTCTGATTACGGATAACAATTCCCTTGTAGCTGTGAATTGCATCGTTATCCCAGCTTTTGGTAACTGTTTTGGTAACAACCGGGATATAATTCAGACTATTTACTGTGGGCACTTTTACATCAAAGGTATTCACGGTTTCGGACAATAACTTATCCTGCACCCCATCCGCCATCGAAAAGGTTGAAACCATCATGGGATATACATGATAGTAATTCCTGGTGCCATAAGTTTTTACCAAAACTTCACTGCTGGTTGTATTGATAAGGTTGTTTTGCCACGAAATTGTTTTAGTGGTTTTAAATCCAAGGAAGCCTTTACCTTGTAAGTGAGTAAGCGGTGTAGCAAAGGTGTAGGTATTCCGGTTCCATTTTTTTTCATTATCACCTATGGTATAGCTTTCGCTCACCACCATATCTTTAAATCGCGGCTTGGCTATGGGGAAACTGGCAAATAAGGAACCCGTAGTTCCAAGCGTGGTATAGTCAACCTGAGTTTTAACCCCGAAACCATCGGTAATGGTTTTAATTGCATTTTTACCAGGGCCATCATCAATAAACGGAGCAATAAACAACTCGTCGATGCTAGGCATTTTGCCGGGATCGACTAATGTATTCTGCCTGGCTATAACAACTATATCTCTGATGCCATTGCCATCCATATCGGCAGTTAAATAATTTACAAACTGATCGGCCGGTATGTAAAATGAGATATAATTCCCGTCAGAATTCAATGAGTAACCATCGGGCTGGGTAAACCCGATAGACCATGAGAAGTAATTGTCAATTGTTATATTTACAAAATCTGCCCGCCCATCGTTATTAAAATCTTCGACCATAGAAGGTAGTTCTGCTTGCAGATAACTTTCAGTAACAAATTGAGGGTTGAGGAAGATATTTCCTACTGAAAAATAGGTGTGCTTTTCGAACGTATTTGTAGCATTATTTTTAACAAGATAGCAAATATCGGTTTTACCATCTCCGTTAAAGTCGGCATAGTAGGCTTGCTGATCAGTAAATGAAGTAAAATCAGCAATATGCTTTGTAAACAATGGCAATGCATAAAATCCGCCGGATGCATTAAAACCGTAAACATCATATTCAAAATCGGGATATTGTCGTTTAAGTATTTCCATGTTACCATCACCATTAAAGTCGCCGATTGTTTGTATCTGATTAAGATTCGATAGGGGTAAAGAATAGTTGTTGCTATTGTATCCGAAAGAATGATTGGATTCATTATAGTAGCCCACTAATATACTGCATTGGGTTTCGGTAACTACAAGTATGTCGTTGACAGCATCGCCTGTAAAGTCGCCGGAAAATAATTTGCCGGTCATTGTATTGCTGTACACCATATTCATGCTACCCGAACTGGCATCGTAGTTGTAAATTTTGATACCCTGTGAGTCAACAAACAAGAGTTCGTCATCGCCATTGTTATCCCAGTCAATAGCATGTAGTTCATTATCATGCAGCGTACCCGATACGGGTATGTCGATTTTCCCGTTTGGCAGATACACTGTAATTACATTTTCATATACATTAGGTTGTATAGGATCCGGCAGCTTCGATTTATAAACCGCTATTTCGTCTTTTTGATCACCGGTTATGTCAAGACCAATGGAACATATTTTTGAATTGGCTTTGATATAATCGGCATATGCCTGAAAATTACCCTGTTCATAAGCTGTCTTATAAAAAGACCAATCGAAATTCGTTGGATTTAGAATAGCTACGCCAGTAATGTTTACGATGGAGATTTTCTTTAAGAAATATTCCTTACAGGCTCCTTTTTGTTCGTCGTAATTAATCAGATAGTCACTATAAATATTTTCAGGTTTAATGGTTGATATTTTTATTTCCTTTAACAGCCATGTACTTTGATTCATGAAAATACCAGCACCTTTGTCAAAGTAGTAAGTTTGATTCAATTTTTTAGGAATGGTAGTGTCATATAAAAAATTTATCATATTTACACCCAGCGAATTATCATTTTCCCCCGTATACTGGATGGACGATGGATGTAATTCACCTTTTTTATCATTGCCTTCGTATCTGTAGCTCATACTATTCCTGCCTGTTTGGTCGGTTACTTTATTTAAATGCCAGGCCAGGGGAATATTGTCGTAGATATAGGAAGACGGATTAAACAATTGCCTGCTATCGCCCGAATTACCATATTCAGCTATTGTGCCGTCACTTCTGTAAACTTTAAAATAATCACCATAGCTGCCATTGGTTTGATCAAATATAATTTTGGTAGTCATATCTGTTTCAGTTCGGTATTCATTGGTGGTTCCGGCTACTTTAATCAGGTGTTGCCCATCCAATAATAATTCATCATTCAGGAAATCAATATTGTCATTAATTCCATTGTAGTACAAAGTTGAATTTGCCCGTGTAATGGCCGAAAAACCGGATAAACTCCAACCCTGTCCTAAAATATTGCTGCCTGACTGGCTATTATAGACCAATGAAAGCGAGGGTGTCATCCCTGCCCGTCCGGCGGGTAATTCGATTGGAATGGAATACATGGCTGCCCCTGTTGGCGATACGGCAAAACTGCCCGGCAGTGAACCTACGAGAGGGAGTCAGGTTTCTTCACTGGGTTCAATATTTTGAGCCTGCATTAAGTTTATACTTGTCAATAAGACTGATAGGGTTAAAAATATAGCTGTTCTCATCGGTATCGGTTTATAAAGTTTAATGGTATAAAGTATTATTAAAGAAGGATTAAGATAAAGGTCATTGAATTATTATCTTCCAGCTTTCTATTTTATGATTTACAGGAATTTTCAGAAAGTACAAACCAGGGGCGTACATTGCCAGGTTGATTCTCTGGTTAGGCTCATTTATTCTAAATGAGTTTAACAACTCACCGTTTGATGAATACATGAAAGCCTCAAGAATTGTATCATAGGTGAAACCATCTGTTTGAACCTGGATGAAATCAGTAGCAGGGTTTGGATAAACGGCAATGTTAAATGTACCGGTTACCTGATTTTTTAACACGGAAGTTGTATCACTTAATACAGTATCTGCTCTTGTTGCCGTACCTTCCTTTATAATGCTTATGGTCCGGCAGCTTCTGTTGCCTGTTGCGTCGTAGCTAAAACTAATGTTCTGGCCAGAGCCATGAGTTGTAAAAAGCAATGAGATGCTTAACACACAGATGTTTAAATTAATTTTTTTCATAATAATGTTCAATTATCAATTAGTAAAAAAGCAATATGCAAATATGATGGCATACCATTGTAAAACCTTAACCGATAAATGTATATTTTATTCAGATTATGAATATTATATACAATAATCGAATACCGAGTCGGTGAAAGCTAGACATCAGAAGTTTGAGACAATAAATTTTATAAATTCGTCAGAATGTGTTAAGATTTTCAAAAAAAATGTTCATAACAATTCTACAGATTCATATTACCAAGAAGGATTATATTTGTTAATAAATAAAAATTACCTATTTAATGCAAGTTTTAGCTTATTATAATTCAGATTTATAAATCATCGCATATAAACTTAGTAAACATAAAATGGAGATTGGATATAAGATTAAAAAAGTTAGAGAATTACGTAATTATAAGCAGGAATATATGGCCGAAAAGCTTGGTATATCACAGGTCTCGTATAGCAGGGTCGAAAATGGTCTAACTAAACTTGATTTGAACAGGCTCAGTGATATAGCTCATGTGCTTGATGTTGATCCGATCTTTTTATTAAGTTTTGACGAAAGTTTTATTTTAAACAATTGCAATCAATGTTGCAAAACGGCATACAATTTCAATATACTTTCTGACCAGGAGCGTAAAGTTTTTGAAGATCGTATCCGCATTCTTCAAGCTGAAAATAATAAACTCTATAAAGCTAAAACATAGGATATATTCT
>CAIXAQ010000129.1 GCA_903917425.1 uncultured Bacteroidales bacterium | reverse complement strand
TCAAATACGCAATCGCCTCCTTACTGGTGTTGGCTGCTACAACGGGGTTTTCTCAAACCGTAGTAACCGGTCATGTTTTTGCCGAAGTTGTTGAATCCGTTAGTGCCAGCCAGCAATCAAAATCTTCCTTCTCGTTCCAGAGAAGTAGTTCAGATGTTATTGATTTAGGACAGATTGAGATCACAAGTGCATCATCAGCAACTTGTTCGTTGATTTTAGGCAAAGCCAACCTGACGGACAACAATCAAAATCGCATTTCCTTAGAAACATCAGCACATAGCACACAAGCTATGCAAGGAAACGCCATAAACGGTTACCAATCAATAAGTTTGCATTGTCAACCGGATGGAAGTAAACTCGACCAAAGGGCTTCGCAATATCAGGGTGATATCAACATCGTGCTTGCTTACAATTAAACGACTTTTCTCAGGACCACTAGTATACTTGTATTATTCGAACTTCCTTTTACTGAACACTGAATCTTATGATTCAGTGTTTTGGTAAAGGATTTCTTCTTTTATGGTTCTACGTGTAATTTAGCGGATAAAAATATTGTCGGAAGTCGGAAGACAGGAGTCGGAAGCTACCCATAGAAATATTATCCCTTTACAAGTGGCAGATTGGCTGACAATTAACCTTTCCCGAGCTGTTTCCTATCCTTGTAGGAATGAAGTATCAATTGCACAGTCACTTCGGTCTTCCGACTTCGGTCTTCCACCTTCTAAAACCAATTCCATAAAATAAACGCCGAACCTGTTATGGTTTCAGATTTTATTTATATTTTTACCTAACTTTACTATTTGGGATGGAATGCAAATGCTTTTATCTCAAATTACTGATTTTCAATCATTCACAAATTTATCTTGAAAAAAATTGAACTTAAAATTATAGGCCTCAGTTATAGCCAGGCTCAATCGAATTCGTATGCCCTGGTTTTAGGCGAAATGAATGGCAAACGCAGGCTGCCTATCGTGATAGGACACTATGAAGCCCAGGCTATTGCCCTCGAAATTGAAAAGATGAAACCATCGCGCCCTCTCACGCACGATTTATTCTACAATTTTGCCACTGCGTTTGGGATTCACCTTAACGAAGTCCAGATCACCAAATTTCACGAAGGCATTTTTCATGCCGCCCTTATTTGTGATAATGGAATTGCCATTCATGAAATTGATTCGCGCACTTCGGATGCTGTAGCTTTATCTATAAGGTTTCATTGCCCTATATTCACCACCGAGGAAATCATGTCGCAGGCCGGTATTCTTTTCGAGGACGAAGAACCTATAATTGAAAGCGAAGAAGATGATTCAGATGATGGTCTTATCCCTGATTTCAGGAACCTTGGTATTGCTGAACTTGAAATAGAACTTAGACTGGCAGTTGAAGAGGAGGATTATGAGAAAGCATCATTAATCCGCGATGAAATCCAAAAAAGAAAATAACTCCTGCACTTCATTTTAGGAAAAATGCAATCTGTTGGATTAACATATAACTGACAAACAACTAAATACAAACTATAATTTAAAAATTTACCATGAATATCAAGTATCGCTTAACTGTCATGAGTTTCCTGCAATTTTTTGTCTGGGGAGCATGGCTGATAACCATCGGCACCTATTGCTTCAATGCAAAAGGTTGGACAGGTGCACAATTTGGAGCTATTTTCTCTACACTTGCCATCGCATCCATATTTATGCCGGCTATTACCGGAATTATTGCTGACAAATGGATTAATACAGAAAAACTGTACGGAATTCTGCACATATTATACGGCTTGGTCCTTCTATATGTTCCCCATGTTAACGACCCCGATACACTTTATTATGTCATTTTATTGGCCATGATATTTTATATGCCGACCATATCCTTGTCGAATTCAATCTCTTACACCATTCTGAAAAATAACAATTATGATGTGGTAAAGGTGTTCCCTCCTATTCGGGTTTGGGGCACCATCGGATTCATTGTTGCCATGTGGATTACCAATCTTACTGGCAGTAAGGCTAACTCCAACCAGTTTATTATTGCCGCATTCGCTGCCATTGCACTAGGTATTTATTCATTTACCCTGCCTAAATGCCCGCCACAGAAATCCATATCGAAAGATTCGTCACTGATAGAAGTTTTGGGGCTGAATGCCTTTAAATTGTTAGCCAATTACAAGATGGCTGTATTTTTTATTTTCGCCATGTTTTTAGGCGCAGCACTACAGTTGACTAACATGTATGGAGATTCGTTTCTTGATGATTTTAAAAACATACCCCAGTATGCTGATTCTTTTGTAATTAAATATTCGACCATTATCATGTCGATTTCCCAGATTTCTGAAACCTTGTTTATCCTTACCATTCCATTCTTCCTGAAGCGCTTTGGCATTAAAAAGGTGATGTTATTTTCAATGATTGCCTGGGTATTGCGATTTGGGCTGTTTGCTTATGGTAACCCAGCCGGGGGGCTATGGATGATTATTTTGTCCTGTATAGTTTACGGAATGGCTTTCGATTTTTTCAATATTTCCGGCTCTTTATTTGTCGAAACAACGACCGATCCCAAAATTCGTTCGAGCGCACAAGGTTTGTTCATGATGATGACAAATGGATTCGGAGCCTTTTTGGGCAGCAAAATAAGCGGGTACGTGATTGACAAATATTATACTCTGAAATTTACCGATACTAATGGTTTGTTAGCCTTTTTAAAAACTGATATTACTAATCCAGCTATTAAAAGAATACTAGAAGGGAATAAAGTTTTGGCAAATAATGTCCTGGAGTTCCCCGTATATATTAAACAATGGAATT
>CAIXAQ010000128.1 GCA_903917425.1 uncultured Bacteroidales bacterium | reverse complement strand
GCAGCTTTAAGCGCAGCACGCTTTACAGCATACTTATCAACCAGTTTCTGTCTTTTTACTTCTCTGGCTTTGAGTGATTCTTTTGCCATATTCTTTTTAGTTATTTCTTAAACGGTAAACCAAATTCTTTTAACAGTGCCATACACTCTTTATCAGTTTTTGCTGTGGTAACAAAAGTGATATCCATACCGTTAATTTTCAAAACTTTATCGATTACTACTTCGGGGAAAATAATCTGTTCGGTAATTCCCATTGTATAGTTACCACGGCCATCGAAACCTTTTACGTTAATTCCGCGGAAGTCGCGAACACGTGGGATAGCAATAGATACCAACCTGTCAAGGAATTCGTACATCTGCTGACCGCGAAGAGTCACGCGAACGCCTACCGGCATATTTTTACGTAACTTGAAGTTGGAGATATCCTTTTTTGATTTGGTTGAAACTGCTTTCTGACCAGCTATAGCCGACATTTCAGCAACTCCGACGTCAATAATTTTTTTATCCGATATTGCGGTTCCAAGTCCCTGGTTTAAACAAATTTTTACCAGTTTAGGTACCTGCATCGTGTTTTTGTACTGGAATTGTTCCGTAAGCGCGGGAACAACTTCCACATGGTACTTTTCCTTAAGGCGAGCTGAATATTCCATTATTTAATTACCTCCCCAGATTTTTTTGAAACTCTTACCGTTTTATTTGTTTTTTCATCTTTCTTAAGTCCGATTCGTGTAGCTTTTCCACTTGCATCCACGAGCATCAGATTTGATAGGTGAATAGGCATTTCCTGTTTCAGGAGACCCCCTTTTGGGTTTTTTGCATTGGGTTTGGAATGTTTGGTAGCCATGTTAACATTTTCAACAATAGCTTTGTACTTTTCCAAAACAACTTCCAACACTTTACCAGTTTTCCCTTTCGAGTCGCCGGCAAGTATTTTTACATTATCCCCTTTTTTTATATGAACTTTAATACTCATAGCTTTTATTTATTAAAGCACTTCCGGTGCAAGTGAAACAATCTTCATATACTGTTTTTCCCTGAGTTCTCTCGAAACTGGCCCGAATATACGGGTTCCGATCATCTCACCGGCAGTGTTGAGAAGCACTACAGCATTGTCGTCGAACCTGATGTAGGAACCGTCGGCACGACGAATTTCCTTGCTGGTGCGAACTACAACAGCTTTAGCCACAGTTCCTTTTTTAACGTTCCCTGAAGGGATGGCTTTTTTTATCGAGACGATAATTTTATCGCCTACTGAGGCATACTTCCTGCCGGTACCCCCAAGCACCCTTATACAGAGTACCTCTTTAGCACCGCTATTATCGGCTACCATGAGTCTTGATTCCTGCTGTATCATAATTATTTGGCTCTTTCAATTATTTCAACTAATCTCCAACATTTTGTTTTGCTCAGAGGTCGGGTTTCTGATATACGTACAGTATCACCTATGCCGCATTCATTGTTTTCGTCGTGGGCAGCAAACGTTGAAGTCTTTTTTACAAACTTGTGGTATTTTGGGTGCTTTACGCGCCTCTCAACCTGAACAACAATGGATTTCTCCATTTTATTGCTAACAACAAGACCGACTTTTTCTTTCCTGAGATTTCTTTCTTCCATTGCAGTGAAAATTATTATTTTTTAGCCTTGTCAGCTACTACCGATGATAAATTACGCATGTGCAATTCAGTTACCAAACGGGCTACAGTTCTGCGGTATGCTTTTATTTTGTTTGGGTTTTCCAGAGGAGAAACAGCGTGGTTCATTTTCAACTTATTCAGTTGCAAGCGTTCATCTTCCAGTCTTTCAATCAACTCGGGAGTTGATAGTTCACGAATAACTTCTTGTTTCATTTTGCTTCTATTATACTATTGGCAACTTGTAAATACCGGTTAACCAGGTTAAGCTAAATTTTCTTCATAATCTCTGCGAACAACGTATTTCACGGCGATCGGCAGTTTTTGTGAACCTAAGCGGCAGGCTTCTTTTGCAATTTCCTGAGGCACGCCTTCGAGTTCGAAAAGTAAACGCCCTGGTGTAACACGTGCTACGAAATATTCGGGAGCACCTTTACCTTTACCCATACGTACTTCGGCAGGTTTTTTGGTAACAGGTTTGTCAGGGAAAATACGGATCCATAACTGGCCTTCACGTTTCATATAACGTGTGATTGCCTGGCGGGCAGCTTCAATCTGACGACCTGTAAGCCACACTTCTTCGAGTGCTTTAATACCAAATGATCCGAATGATAATTCATAACCACGTTTGGCATTTCCTTTCATTTTGCCCTTCTGCTGCTTCCTGTATTTTGTTCTTTTAGGCTGTAACATCGCTAAAACTATATGTTGATGAGTACTTTATTCCTTACTTATTTTTTATTTCTTGGACGACGATCACCGCCACGGTCTCCCCCACGGTCGCCTCCACGTTCACGATCTCCACGCGGACCTTTTCCTGAAGGACGGCCACCTGTTCCATGTGATAATTTATCTTTCACTATATTGTCAGTGCCTGGTACAAGATCCACTTTACCGTAAATCTCACCTTTCATGATCCAGGTTTTGATTCCTAATTTACCATAGGTAGTCTGAGCTTCAGCAAGAGCGTAATCAATATCGGCACGTAATGTGTGCAAAGGGATACGACCTTCTTTGAACTGTTCGCGTCGAGCCATTTCAGCTCCACCCAGGCGGCCTGAAATCTGCACTTTCATTCCTTCGGCACCTACACGCATTGCTGCAGTGATAGCGGTTTTTATTGCCCTGCGGTATGAAATACGTCCTTCGAGCTGACGAGCTATTGTATTCCCTACGATTACAGCATCTAATTCAGGACGTTTAATTTCCGAAATGTTTATCTGTACTTCCTTACCGGTAAGTTTTTTTAACTCTTCTTTGAGCTTATCAACTTCCTGTCCGGCTTTTCCTATGATAATTCCTGGGCGGGCAGTGTTAATTGTGACAGTTACCAGCTTGAGAGTACGTTCAATAATAATGTGAGAAATACCTGCTTTTGATAGACGTGCATTAAGATACTTCCGGATTTTATCGTCTTCAACCAGTTTGTCTGCAAACTTTTTACCACCGTACCAGTTAGAATCCCATCCTTTTACGATACCTAACCTGTTGCCGATCGGATTACATTTTTGTCCCATTAGGCTGCTTGATTATTTAGTTACTATTTCAGTTTTTTCTATCATCACTCTGCTATCTAAAATAACAGTTACATGGTTTGAGCGCTTTTTGATACGATGCGCACGACCTTGCGGTGCGGGTTGTACACGTTTCAGGCTGCGACCGCCGTCAGCTTTTACCTCTCTGATATAAAGGTTGCTGTCTTCCATGCGAACTCCTTCATTCTTCTGCTGCCAGTTAGCCAGGGCTGATTTGATCAGCTTGCTCAGTTTTTCGGCTGCGTAGTTAGGAGTATGTTGTAAAATATTCAATGCAGTTTCTACATTTTTTCCACTAACCAGTAAGGCTACAAGCCTCATTTTCCTGGGCGAGGAAGGGCAGTTATTCAATTTGGCAAAAAACAATGTTTTGTTTGCCTCTTTTCGCTGCTCAGCTGAATTATGTTTTCTTGATCCCATTGTTGCTAAGTCTTATTACTTCTTACCTTTATTACCGGCGTGTCCCCTGAAAATACGGGTAGGGCTGAATTCTCCTAGTTTATGACCAACCATATTTTCAGTTACATATACAGGTATAAATTTATTCCCGTTATGAACAGCTATAGTCTGGCCAACAAAATCAGGTGTTATTGTTGAGGATCTCGACCAAGTTTTGATTACAACTTTCTTCTTGCTGTCAATCAGGTCTAAAACCTTCTTTTCCAGTTTATAATCTATGAAAGGGCCTTTTTTTAGCGAACGGCTCATGATGCTTTATTTATAAGATTACTTCTTCCTTCTTTCAATGATGTACTTGTTCGAAGCACTTGTCTTCGAGCGGGTTTTGAAGCCCTTAGCTGGTGTACCCTTACGTGTACGTGGGTGTCCACCTGTAGCTCTTCCTTCGCCTCCACCCATCGGGTGATCAACAGGGTTCATAACAACAGGACGTGTACGTGGTCTGCGACCCAACCATCTGGAGCGACCGGCTTTACCGGAAACTTCGAGCTGGTGATCACCATTTGAAACCATACCAACTGTTGCTTTGCAGGTTTGCAGTATTAAACGGGCTTCACCTGAAGGCATTCTGACCACAGCAAACTTTCCGTCGCGTGACATTAATTGTGCTGATGCACCGGCACTGCGTACCATTTTTGCACCTTGTCCCGGGCGGAGCTCAATGTTGTGAATCATGGTACCGAAAGGAATCTCGCTCATGAAAAGAGCATTCCCAACTTCCGGAGCTACACCTACGCCTGACATGATAACCTGACCAACTTTTAAACCTTGTGGAGCAAGTATATAACGTTTTTCGCCATCAGCATAAAACAGAAGGGCTATTCGTCCTGTACGGTTTGGGTCATATTCTATCGTTTTTACAACGGCAGGAATATTATCCTTTTCGCGTTTGAAATCTATGATACGGTAGTGTTGTTTATTACCACCACCCATGTACCGCATAGTCATTTTGCCATCGTGGTTACGACCACCAGACTTATGCTGAGGTTCAAGCAAACTTTTCTCGGGCACCGAAGTGGTGATTTCGTCGAAGGTGCTGATAACCTTGAAACGCTGACCAGGTGTGGTTGGTTTAAATTTCTTTAGAGCCATTATTCCTTAGATATTGCTGTAAAAATCTATTGATTCGCCTTTAGCTAATGTGATGATAGCCTTTTTAAAAGAATTGGTTTTCCCGGAAAGAACACCGCTTTTGGTAAAGCGTGACTTACTTTTTCCGGCGTATGTCATGGTATTTACGTCTTCCACTTCAACTCCATACAATTCTTTGACAGCTTTCTTAATCTGCAATTTGTTGGCACGCTTGTCAACTACAAAGCCATAACGTCCCAGCTTATCTCCCAGGGCTGTCATTTTTTCAGTAATGATCGGCTTTATGATAATACCCATCGCTAATTTATTTAAATTGTTACTGCTAACAGTATTTATTAATTTTCGAATGATTTTTCAATCTCATTAACTGAACTTACAAGAAGAATCAGGTTTTGAGCATTTAGAATATCGAATGTATTCAGGTCACAGGCACGTGTTACTTTTGCCCTTTGTATATTGCGCGATGAAAGCACAATATTTTGGATATTTTCCGGCAACACCATAAGTGTTTTGCGTCCGTTTAATTTGAGTGCTGAAAGAACTGAAGCATAAGAGCTGGTTTTGGGTGTTTCGAAGTTAAAATCTTCGATAACCATGATATTGTTCTCTTTTACTTTATAAGCGAGTGCCGATAAACGGGCAAGCTTTTTCAGTTTTTTATTCAGTTTGAAGCTGTAATCGCGTGGTTGTGGACCAAAAGCGCGGGCTCCTCCCCTGAACAAAGGTGATTTACGGCTACCTGCACGGGCTCCACCAGTTCCTTTTTGCTTTTTCAATTTCTTGGTACTTCCGCTAACCATTGATTTCTCAAGTGAAGCATGGGTTCCCTGACGTTGATTGGCAAGATACTGTTTGGTATCAAGATATATGGCGTGATCGTTAGGAACTACATCGAAAATACTATCGTTGAGTGTAACTGTTTTATCAGTTTTTTCGCCCTTTATGTTATATACTACTAGCTCCATCTTTCAACAATTACATATGAACCATTTGCTCCGGGTACGGAACCTTTAATTACAAGAAGATTTTTTTCAAGAACGATTTTCATAATCTGGAGATTGATCATTTTTACCCGATCAACACCCATATGGCCAGCCATACGCATTCCTTTGAAAACTTTACTTGGATAGGATGAAGCGCCTACTGATCCGGGAGCTCTCAGTCGGTTATGCTGCCCGTGAGTTGCACCACCTACACCGGCAAAACCGTGACGGCGGACAACACCCTGGAAACCTTTACCTTTTGTAGTTCCTACTACATCAATAAATTCACCTTCTTCAAAAATATCCACATTCAGAATATCTCCAAATCCTTTTTGATGATCTGCTTCAAAACGGGTAAACTCGACTACAACACGTTTAGGTGTAATACCTGCTTTTTTAAAATGTCCCATTTCAGCTTTGGTCGAATGCTTCTCCTTTTTATCCTCATAAGCGAGTTGGATAGCTTCGTAACCGTCATTTTCCATTGTCCTGACCTGGGTTACAAAGCAAGGACCCGCTTCGATAACTGTACAAGCAACATTTTTGCCGTTGGCATCAAATATGCTGGTCATTCCTATTTTTTTTCCGATAATTCCTGACATTATATCGAGATATTAATGTTTCTTTACTAATTTTTTCAACTACAAACCTGAACTTATCAGATTTTGATCTCTACTTCAACGCCGCTGGGTAATTCCAGTTTCATCAGAGCATCAATAGTTTTTGCTGTTGAGCTGTAGATATCCAACAATCTTTTGTAAGAACTCAATTCGAATTGTTCGCGTGACTTTTTATTTACAAAAGTCGATTTAAGAACAGTGTAGATCTTTTTATCGGTTGGAAGAGGGATCGGCCCGTTCACAATTGCCCCGGTCAATTTCACCGTCTTCACAATCTTTTCGGCAGACTTATCTACCAGGTTATGATCGTACGATTTCAGCTTTATTCTAATCCTCTGGTTCACGTTGTAATCTTTTATTACGTTATTATGACTGAATTGTTATCCTTTGATCTTTGCTATCACATCCTCGGCGATAAACTTTGGAACTTCCTGGTAATGTGAGAATTCCATACTTGAGTTTCCACGTCCCGATGTTACTGTGCGTAAGCTTGTAACATAACCAAACATTTCCGACAAGGGCACTTTAGCTTTTACAATCTGATATTTGATCTTGGCGTCGATATTCTCAACTACTGCACGACGTTTGTTAAGGTCGCCGGTAACATCACCAACATAATTATCAGGGCAAACAACTTCTATTTTCATGATAGGCTCGAGCAATACACTCTTCGCTTTGCGGGCAGCTTCCTTGAATCCGATTTTTGCACAGATTTCGAAAGCTAAGGCATCGCTGTCAACCGCGTGGAACGAACCATCAATCAATCTTACTTTCATACTTTCAAGAGCAAAGCCTGCCATTACGCCATTCGACATTGCTGCTTTAAAGCCTTTTTCGATAGGTGAAATAAATTCCTTAGGGATATTACCGCCTTTAACTTCGTTGACAAACTGCAGTCCTTTAAATTCCGCATCGTCAGCCGGGCCAAGATCAAAAATAATATCGGCAAATTTACCTTTACCACCGGTTTGTTTCTTATATACTTCGCGATGATGTACAGTAGCTGTAACAGCTTCACGATATGCTACCTGGGGAGGACCCTGGTTAACTTCAAGTTTAAATTCCCTACGCAAGCGATCTGTTAAAATATCGAGGTGCAATTCACCCATTCCGGAGATAACAGTCTGACCAGTTTCCTGATCGGTACGGATCTTGAAAGTAGGATCTTCTTCTGCAAGTTTCAATAATGCCAGGTCAAGTTTATCAACATCATCCTGGGTACGTGGCTCAATAGCAACACTGATAACTGGTTCAGGGAATGTCATTGATTCAAGGATAATAGGATGCTTTTCGTCGCAAAGAGTGTCGCCGGTGCGGATTTGTTTAAATCCGACTGCTGCACCTATATCACCAGCTTCAATAGAGTCTAAAGGGATTTGCTTGTTGGCATGCATCTGCATGATACGCGAGATACGTTCCTTTTTTCCTGTAGAAGCATTCAGCACATAACTTCCTGATTGAAGTGTTCCTGAATATACCCTGAAGAAAGCTATACGTCCAACAAAAGGATCGGTTGCAATTTTGAAAGCCAATGCTGCAAATGGTTCTTCTGAATCGATATGACGGGTTTCTTCAGCATCCGTATCAGGGTTAATACCTGAAACAGCCGGTACATCATAAGGATTAGGAAGGTACAGGCAAATCGAATCCAACAGGTTTTGAACACCTTTATTTTTGAATGCCGAACCACAGATAACCGGGGTTATTTTCATTGAAAGTACTGACTGACGAATGATGCGTCGCATTTCTTCTTCAGTAATCGAATTATGATCGTTAAAGAATTTCTCCAATAATTCATCATCCTCTTCTGCACAACCTTCAACAAGGCGGGTGCGGTACATATCAACTATTTCAACCAAATCTTCAGGAACCGGTCCTTCGGAATATTGCATTCCTTTTGACGCATCATCCCAAATAATTGCCTTGTTACTTATAAGATCAACGACGCCTTTAAAGGTATCTTCTGATCCGATCGGTATTTGCAAAGGAACTGCGTTTGCTCCTAATTTTTCTTTCAGTTCTTCAACAACAGAGAAAAAATCTGCACCAGCGCGATCCATCTTATTGATGAAGCATATACGCGGAACATTATATTTATCTGCTTGTTTCCAAACCGTTTCACTTTGAGGCTCAACTCCACCAACTGCACAAAAAACGGCAACGGCTCCGTCGAGCACACGTAATGATCTTTCTACTTCAACTGTAAAATCAACGTGCCCCGGGGTATCAATAATATTCAGACGATAGTCTTGTGATTCGAACTCCCAGTTTACCGTTGTAGCAGCCGAAGTTATGGTAATACCGCGTTCCTGTTCCTGGATCATCCAGTCCATAGTAGCAGTACCATCATGTACTTCACCAAGCTTGTAATTACGGCCGGTGTAATACAATATACGCTCCGTCGTCGTCGTTTTGCCGGCGTCGATATGGGCCATAATGCCTATGTTTCGCGTATATTTCAGTTTATCTGATGACATGTATTAACCTTCCTGTTTGATTTTTAATTAGAACCTGAAATGGGAGAAAGCTTTGTTAGCTTCGGCCATACGGTGAGTATCTTCTTTCTTTTTGAATGCTGAACCTTCTTCTTTGTAGGCGGCCATAATCTCACTAGCTAATTTTGAAGCCATTGATTTTTCATGCCTCCTGCGTGAATACAGGATAAGGTTTTTCATTCCGATTGACTGTTTACGGCCAGGACGTATTTCAGAAGGGATCTGAAAAGTAGCACCGCCAATACGACGAGATCG
>CAIXAQ010000127.1 GCA_903917425.1 uncultured Bacteroidales bacterium | reverse complement strand
GGGAATTATCTAATAGCGCTTTATCATATGGATGGTAGCCTTACTGTTTTGAAAATAATAAAACAATGAGAACCAATTGCCAATAATTATGGCTTTGTGTTCTTGTTTTTTATAACCTGATACAAGAGGTATGTGCCATATTAAAGCTGATTGTGCGAAGGTTCGCGAAACAAACTTGTAGCTTGTTCATCCGCACGTGGATTTCCCGGTAAATCGGGACAAGCGGTGCCGGATTACAGGCGAATAAATCCCTACCTCCGTAACTCGAAATTGCTTCCCAGGTAAACTTTCCGCACCTGTTCGTCGGCAGCAAGTTCTTCGGCTGTGCCTGATTTAAGAACGGAACCTTCGAACAGAAGGTAGGCCCTGTCAGTAATATTCAGGGTTTCGTGTACATTATGGTCGGTAATAAGGATACCGATGTTTTTGGCTTTCAGTTTTGTGACAATGGTCTGTATATCTTCTACAGCTATAGGGTCAACGCCGGCAAAAGGCTCGTCCAATAAAATAAAATTCGGATCGGTTGCCAGTGCCCGGGCTATCTCGGTACGGCGGCGCTCACCACCCGAAAGCTGAATACCCATGCTTTTGCGCACATGATTTAATCCAAATTCGTCAAGCAGCGACTCGAGTTTGTCTGCTTGTTCTTTTTTATTAAGTTTAGTAAATTCAAGCACCGCCCGGATATTATTTTCGACCGACAACTGGCGGAAAATGGAGGCTTCCTGCGCCAGGTATCCTATGCCTAATTGTGCGCGACGGTAAACAGGTTCGTTGGTTATTTCGCGATCGTCGAGAAATACTTTCCCCTGAAGAGGTTTTATCAATCCTACGATAATGTAAAAAGAAGTGGTTTTCCCGGCACCGTTCGGACCAAGCAGCCCAACAATTTCTCCTTGTTCAACCTGTATCGTAACATGGTTAACAACGGTGCGTTGCCGGTATTTTTTAACTATATCTTCGGTTCGTAAAATCATAGGTATATTTGATTCAGGCAAAAGTAGTTAAATTAAGCTTATAGGGAATAGGGGTTGGGTATTGGGGATTACTTTTCCAATAACGTTTAAAAATTAAAATTCATCGAAATCATGACACTAAAGGGTTTAATATTGGGATGATCGTTGTAGGCCAATCGCCAGACGGCATCCACGCGTATAAACCGGAAAATGTTCTCGATGCCCAGACTCGCTTCTGTATAAGGTTTCGTTATCGGATACCGGCCTTCGGGCCACTCGTTGTATTGCAGATTGCTTCCTGAAACATGACCCAGTGCTCCTTTAAGTGAAACTACTTCGCGCCATTTCAGTTTGCGGATAGCCGGTATCCTGTTCAGGAAAAAGCCTTCCATGTGATAAACAAGATGGTACGTGGCGTATTCGTCGCTGAGAAACTCGTAATAATTCATCAGGTTGAAAGCATAATCGTCGTGGATGAAAGTTTCGTTTCCCGGATAAATATTGAGTAGAGGAAATGGTAAGGTGCCCCATGTTTTCCCGGCTTCGATGGTATATTTCAACCAGCCTGCCGAAAGAAAATTAAACCATTGCGAGGTGTTGAAACGCAGGCTGTGGTACTCGTATTCGCCTTTAAATAAACCCTTTACCCCATAAGCATACTGAAGATTAAAAACAGGATATGGCGAGCTGACTACCGTACGTTCGAACTCACCGGCTAGAACTTTTTCACGATAACCGTAGTGCAGATCAACAGATAATTCGGTAGTCGTAATCTCATTAACTGGCACATAATCATGGCTTTCGGCATCGTACAGGTTTATTTCGGCACCAGCTAGTGTAAAAATACGACGGTTGTTTACTGTGAAAGTATTGGAGAAACCTGTAAACCATTCATGCTTGTACGAAGCTTTGTATTGCGAAACCATCGAGAGTTTATCCTGTGGGTTTCGCCTGAAAATGGAGTTTAAAATAAAATCTTCTCTGAATGCTTCTTTACTCATACCCAATTGTTCCATATCGTACGTATAGGAGGCACTGAGTATGCGGTCGGGTGTTTTGCCCAACATATACATGAAGCCTGCATTGTATTTTAAGGCATTATCCTTGGTGCCGTATGCCAGGTAGCCACTCAGCATGAGGTTGGTCGAAAAATCGTTGCTGGTGCGGCCGCCAACCCTGAACCGGTTACCTTCGATTGCATTGTAACTGTATGTGGATGCGTATGGACCCCATTCGAAATTGCCTTTCACATAATAACCTGTCGCAATCATCTTAATTACATCCAGATAGGTCCGGAACAGTGGCATTTGTTTTAACGTATCGCTCAGCCAGTACACCGAAGCCTCGCGTTTGGTGAGCGCTTCAGGTCTTGTTTCATTCCAGAACGCCTCGGTTTTATGGTTGGCATTATCCAGAACAATGATATTATTAGGCATTGAGTATATCTTTTCGTCGATTACGGGCGAAAAATCATAGTCAGAATACAAAACTGTCCGGGTACCGAAAAACCCCATCGTAACCTTTGAATCAACAACTACATTGAAATCGGCTACAGTCTGTTCCCGGTTCAAGACCCATCGGCCACTGGAGGAAATGCCAAAT
>CAIXAQ010000126.1 GCA_903917425.1 uncultured Bacteroidales bacterium | reverse complement strand
TAATGGCCAGATAATATAGTTTCACTAAATTATCCAAAATATATAAACATAGCGATTTAAAAATTGTTTCGGAACCTGGTCTTATGAAAAATAAGTGAAAAAGATTAGTTCTGGTCTATAAAATCTGGAGACTATTCTTTATGTGGGGTAAAATCACCCATTTAAAAAAGACCCAAATCCCAAGCCCCAAATTTCAAGAACCAAGACCAGTTATAGAAACCTTCTTGGAATTTTGAGCTTGGAATTTTGAATTTGGACTTAATAGTTGTGAAAACTCATCCCGTTTGCAGTATAATTGCCATCAATCTGTTTTCAGCAATTTTAGTTTGTTGTAATCACCATCAGGCATTATGCAGGAATATGTCAGGAAAAATTCCAACTTGTAATCAATCAGCTTTATAAGCGATGTCTTAATAATTGGAAGCATTTCCGGATCAATTAAAACATTATCCTTTGAAAACTGATACTGCTTGTAATGGCAACATATAGTCCATCCCACTATTTTCAAAATCCAGGTTTTGTGCATCTGTAGTTCTAACTTATAAAAACCGGATTGTTGAATACACAACCGCACAGCTGTTTGGTGGATTTCCGCGGCTATATAATCCACTCGAATGAAGTTTCTGTTTTTTACTATCCATTATATCGTCCGTTTCACCGGTTTCGGCGAAAATGCTATAAGGGTTTGAATATGGTCCGTCTGGCGTTTATAAACGCTTCATTTTCAAAGAGCCACGATTATTTTGTCATGCAACAAATGTTCCTGTTTTACTCTAATTGCAAAATGATCAATATTTTATGTTACAGGCTGAATTTTTATGGTACAAACTCTTTGAATATCTCTTTTATTTTTCCTTTCCAATTCTTTCTCCCATTTTAACAGTAGTTTCATAGCCCTTTGCTGTATTGATCAATAAATCCTCATCGATGTGGATTTTACTTTTTTCGAACAGCAGCACCACTGTGGAGCCTCCAAATTTAAAGTAGCCTTTCTCTTCGCCTTTATTTACCGAACTTCCCTTAAAAGTTTGTTCGATGCTTCCTACCATGGTGGCACCAACTTCGGCCATAACAACATCACCAAACAAAGGATTTGAAAGGATAGTATATTCCCGTTTGTTCAGGCAGAATATTTCAGCCTTTTTACGCAAAGCAAAGGGATTGACTGAATAATAGTCCCCATCAATCTGTTTGTTTGGAGATATTTTTCCACTGACCGGAAAATGAAAACGATGGTAATCCATCGGTGCCAGCCGGATGATAAGCAGGGCGCCATGATGGTACTTTTGTGCCAGTGCAGGATTATCCAAAAAGGAGGATACATCAAAGCGATATCCTTTTATGATAAACCAGGAGTTGCTGATATCGGCATAAGCCAGAATTTTTCCATCGGCAGGTGATACAACAATAGCAGAACTGGTATCAACCGGTCTTGCACCAGCCTTTAGTTTTCGGGTAAAAAAAGCGTTGAAACTCTTGAACTCCCGTTCCGGGGCAACGCTCATATCAATATCAAAATCTTCAATAAAGGGATGTATCTTTTCCGCCGACGAAGTGCGATCCATCATAGTACCATAGATAGCTGAAACCAGCTTTCTTTTTGCTAACGCCCATAAGGTTGCTTCTCCAACGGGATTGTAATACAGCCATACCAGCCACTTTTCTCCGGCCACCTTTTCGGTTTTCAGTTGCCCGCTTTCTCTTTCATAATATTGAATGGGAACCCGGGGCGGCAGCGGATAAAGGGCAAGACTGATAAGTATTGCAAGCAACAACAAAATGATGCCCCACTTCTTTTTAGCTTTTGTAATTTGCATGTTTGCTTTGTTTGCCTTGAGAAGCAAATATAATACAATGTCTTATATTTAAACCCGCTTTCCATTAATCCTTTTCTGGCTGGCGGCTACCGACGTGTTACGGTGTACACATTGTATCACATACTCAGCAATTTCACTTTAATCCTTTCATCTATTGTGAAGGTCACAAAACACACCCCATCACCCGGCAATACTTTAAGATCAGGTTGGATTGAAGGATTCGCAGGATATTTTTTGCCATCAAATTTCACAATACGGTTTTTGCCTCCATGTCAGAGTCAGATTCTTATTGAGACAATTCTATGAGTAGAACCTAATATAAAGCTGATACAGCTGTTAAGATTTTTTAACAAGGACTTCCGTTAAAATTAGTAAATTTGCAGATTCAAAAAAAAACTATGTTTATTGATAGTGAAAAATTTGCCGGTGATGGTCTGACGTATGACGATGTCCTTCTTATACCTGCATATTCCGAAGTTCTGCCCCGCGATGTAGATACCTCGTCATGGTTTACACGAAAAATTAAGATCAACATTCCTATCGTATCTGCTGCCATGGATACAGTTACTGATTCAAAACTGGCAATTGCCATTGCCCAGGAAGGCGGAATTGGGGTGTTGCATAAAAACATGAGTATAATGGATCAGGCTGCCGAAGTACGTCGTGTAAAGCGCTCGGAAAGCGGTATGATTACAGATCCCATCACCCTGAAGGAAGATGCGCTGGTGCAGGATGCTCTTGCTATTATGCGCGAAAATAAAATTGGCGGTATTCCTATTGTTAACAACGAAGGCATCCTGGTGGGGATAATCACCAACCGCGATCTCAGGTTCGAGCGAAATCTGCTCAGACCGGTTGTCGAAATTATGACGCGCGAAAACCTGGTTACCACCAGTGTTCATACCGACCTTGACAAAGCATCCGATATTTTACAGGAGTATAAAATTGAAAAACTTCCTGTTGTTGATGCCAATTACAAACTTGTTGGCCTGATTACATACAAAGATATCAGTAAAATTAAGGCCCGCCCGAATGCCTGTAAGGATGAACTTGGCCGCTTGCGCGTTGCAGCCGGTGTGGGCGTTACCGCAGATGTACTCGAACGGGTCACCGAACTTGTCAAAAATGGAGTTGATGCCGTGGTAATAGATACAGCCCATGGCCACTCGAAAGGTGTGATCGATACAACCCGACTGGTAAAAAAACACTTCCCTGACCTTCAACTTGTAGTCGGGAATATTGCTACAGCAGAGGCTGCCCGCGCCTTAGCCGATGCCGGAGCCGATGCCGTTAAAGTTGGGATTGGACCCGGCTCTATATGCACAACCCGCATTATTGCAGGCATAGGCATCCCTCAGTTATCGGCAATATATTCCGTTGCCAGGGAATTGAAAGGCTCCGGAATTCCGGTTATTGCCGATGGGGGCATACGTTACACCGGTGATATTGTGAAAGCCCTTGCTGCCGGGGCAGGAAGCATTATGGCCGGTTCGTTGTTCGCCGGTGTCGAAGAATCACCGGGCGAAACTATAATTTATGAAGGCCGTAAATTTAAAACATATCGTGGAATGGGATCTGTAGAAGCCATGCAAAAAGGCTCAAAAGACCGGTATTTCCAGGATGCCGAAGATGATATTAACAAACTGGTTCCCGAAGGAATTGTGGGAAGAGTGCCTTTTAAAGGGACTCTTGCAGAGGTAATTCACCAGATGGTGGGTGGTTTGCGGGCAGGAATGGGATATACCGGTTCGGCAAACATTGCAGGCCTTCAGAACGCCAAATTTATTAAAATCACTTCATCAGGCGTGGTCGAAAGCCATCCGCACGATATTACCATAACCAGCGAAGCACCTAATTACAGCAGGTAACTCGTTGTTATATAAAATCTTACTGCTAAAACCACATCTGGAGAAACCAGATCAAAAAAGTAATGAAAAACATATAGCATTAATTTCAGAATGAAAATTCAGAGAGCCAACGCTACTTTTACATTTTATGTTTTGTTTTAATGTTAAAACCAATCCTCCATATTTTTAAAGAGTGCATAATCAGTTGTTAATTAATTCCTTACAATAATAATATTTACAGTAAAACATCAACCCAAAATATCAAATCCTAATCACCAATCCCTAAAACCTGAGTTTTATACCTCAGCATTTAAAACAACAATTTTAATATGACTATGAAACGGACACTTTTTATTGCTTCATTAATGCTTCTCTTTGTCATTTTCTCTTTATCAGTTTTCAGCCAAAGTGCTGATCCTGTTCTACTTCAGGTAGCCAACGAGAAAGTCACAAAAAACGAGTTCATCAAAGTCTTTGAAAAAAACAATACAAAAGACGAAAAACCGGATAACAAGGCTCTTGAGGAATACCTCGACCTGTATATCAATTTCCGTTTAAAAGTTACCGAAGCCAAAAGCCTGGGTATGGATACCGTTAAATCCTTTCGTGATGAATTAGCCGGATACCGCAAGCAATTGGCTCAGCCTTACTTAATTGATAACCAGGCAAATGATAAAATCATACAGGAAGGATACGATCGCAAACAATTCGATATTCACGCCAGCCATATCCTGGTGCGGGTCGACAGGTTAGCCTCTGCTGCCGATACCCTTGCCGCCTGGAATAAAATTATGGATTTACGGAAACGGATTGTTGTTAAAAAAGAAGATTTTGGAAAAGTAGCTAGCGAAGGTTCTGAGGACCCATCGGCAAAAGACCGCGAACAGGAAGGTCAGAAAATTAAGGGAAACCGTGGCGACCTGGGTTTCTTCACGGCTTTCGATATGGTTTACCCATTCGAATCTGCCGCTTACAATGCCAAACTGAACGAGGTAACCATGCCTGTCCGTACTGATTTCGGGTACCACCTTATAAAAGTAACTGAAAAAATTCCTGCTCTTGGAAAAATTCAACTTGCTCATATCATCCTGGTATTCCCTCCAAAAGGCTCACTCGACGACTCACTTAAAGTGGCCGATTCAGCCAACATGGCTTACCAGTTGCTTAAAAGCGGAAGTGATTTCGGCGATGTAGCCAAAAAATTCTCCGACGATCTCTCCACATCCGGAAAAGGAGGCGTTTTGCCCTGGTTCGGTGTGAACCGTTTGCTTCCCGCTTTTATAAGCAATATTCAGAAGTTGAAGCAAAAAGGCGATTATTCGGAACCTTTCCAGACCCAGTTCGGCTGGCATATCATCAAACTTGTTGACAGCAAGCCTGTTGGAACCTTCGATGAAGAAAAAGATGACATTAAACAACGCATTTCGCGCAGCGACAGGAACACAGAGGTAACCAATTCTTTTCTCTCAAAAACCAAAGCGAAATACAACTTTACGCAAAACCTTGCCTCTCTGGGCGAACTCACAAAAACCGTAACTGATTCCATTTTTGAGGCAAGCTGGAAAGCCGAACAGGCTGCCGGTTTAGATAAAAGTCTCTTCACTATCGGCACCAAAACCTATACCCAGGCCGATTTTGCTAAAAACCTTGCTGCAACCCAACGCCGCGGCGAAAAACACGACATCCCTGCATTTGTTTATAAACAGTACAATGTTTACGTGAACGAATGTATAACAAATTATGCCGACAGCCAGCTCGAAGCCGAAAATCCTGATTTCAAAGCACTAATGAACGAATATCACGACGGAATTTTACTATTCGATCTTACCGACAAAAAAGTATGGTCAAAAGCCGTAAAAGATACAGTCGGCCTACAGAATTACTACGAGAAGAATAAAAATAGTTACCTGTGGGAATCAAGGCTCGATGCTTCAATAATCACCGTCAAAGATCCTTCCATCCAGAAAAGCCTGGATAAACTCTTGAAAAAAGGAGCCACCGACGAACAGATTATAGCGAAATTCAACCACGATACCATTCAGAAAGTTACTATCGAACATAAAAAATTCATAAAAGGCGAAAATATGACACTTGAGAATATCGAGTGGAAACCAGGCACTTCTGGTCTCATACCTTTAGCCGACAACGAAAATGCCATAGTAATTGTTCATAGAGTAGTGGCTCCTGAGCCGAAATTACTCAGCGAAGTCCGCGGTGCCATGACCGCCGACTACCAAAACTATCTTGAAAAAGAATGGATCACCGAACTGCGCACCAAATACACGGTTAATGTCGACCGTGAGGTATTTAACACAATTTTAATTCAAAAATAACTGATGTTAAGGCCGCTTGTAATTTCATTGCTTATTACTACCACGCTTACTTCCTGCAATCTGCTTCCCCATAAGGAATCAAATCAGCAAAAGGCAGTAGCGCGTGTGTACGATAAATACCTTTATCAGGATGACCTGGCAGGTGTTATACCAGCCGGCACAAACGCTGATGATAGCATTGAAATTACTGCAGCCTATATCAATAACTGGATACGGCAGGAACTGTTGCTCAAACAGGCTGAAGATAATCTGGCCGAAACAAACCGCGATTTCACCGATCAGATTGAGCAATACCGAAACACGCTTATCATATACGCTTACGAATCGGAGTTGGTGAAACAGAAGCTTGACACGGTTGTGCCAATGGCTGAAATTGAAGATTATTATCTTAAAAACCAGGCTAATTTTCTTCTTCATGAGAATATCGTACAAGCCAGTTATGTCATCCTGGATAAAAAATCGCGTGTTGCGGCAAAAGTTAAAACCCTTTTGCAAAGCAGCCGCGAAGCTGATAAGGAGAAACTACAAGCTCTTTGCGAGGAAAACGAAGCCGATTTTATGATCAACAACGAATCATGGATGTCATTTTCGGACCTGGCCCGGAAAATCCCTTTAGAAGTCGACGACCAGCAGGAATTCCTGAGTAAATACAAGTTTTTCGAAGTTGCCGATTCAACAAATCTTTATTTCGTAGCAATTTCTGCCTATAAAGGAAAGGAGAGCATTTCTCCGATGAATTTTAAAAGTGAAGATATACGAACTTTACTTTTAAACAAACGCAAAGCAGAATTGCTGAAACAAATGGAAGCTGATTTGATAAGTGACGCTGTGAAACGTAAAAAATATGAAATATTCAAAAAATAATTTTCCTAATCATATGGTAAAGAGAATGTTAATGCCTGTATTAATGATCATGTTGATTGTATCGGCAGTTCAGGTAAATGCTCAGAATGAGAAAGTTATTGATGAAATAGTCGCGCTGGTTGGTAGCCACCCTGTTTACTGGTCGGATGTTGAAGCTCAGTTTTCGCAGGCCAAAGCCCAGGGAGTGACGGGCGATCCTGTTAAATTGCGCTGCGGAATATTTGAGAGCCTTGTTTTCCAGAAGCTTTTGGTATACCAGGCCGAAATTGATAGTCTGGTGGTAAGTGACGATCAGGTGAACAGCGAACTTGAGCGTCGCCTGCGGTATTACATCCAGCAGTTTGGGTCGCAGCAGAAACTTGAAGAGTTTTACGATAAATCGCTCGAAGAATTTAAAAATGAACTCCGCGAACCGCTCAGGCTGGAAATCCTTTCGCAGCAGGCGCAAGCCAAAATCGTCGAGAATGTTAAAATGACACCGAACGAAACAAAAGAATATTTTACCAATCTTAAAAAAGATAGTATTCCTATCGTTCCTACCGAATATGAGATAGGACAGATCGTAAAAACACCTGTTGTCGGGCCATCACAGCTTAAAGATTCACGCGACAAACTCAACACTTTACGAAATCGAGTATTAAAAGGGGAGAAATTTTCGACCCTTGCCGTTCTTTACTCCGAAGATCCAGGTTCGGCGGCCAAAGGAGGCGAACTTGGGCTTTTTAGCCGGGGAAGTATGGCCCCCGAGTTCGAATCGGCAGCTTTTAGTCTTAAGAATAAAAACGACATTTCAGAAATCATAAAAACAAAATTCGGTTACCACTTGTTACAACTCCTCGAACGCAAAGGGGATTTCGTAAATGTGCGGCATATTCTTATCATACCGAAGGTTTCGCCGGATGACCTGGTTGCAGCTGCTTCGAAGCTTGATAGCATCGCCGACAAAGTAAGAGCCGATTCGCTCACTTTTGCAAGGGCCGCTATGCTTTACAGCGATGATCCGGGAAAAGTCAATGGTGGATTGATTCAGAGCCAGGCATCGGGTACCACGAGTCTGGCTGCCGACGAACTGGACCCTAAGGTGTTTTTTATTATCGACAAAATGAAAGTAGGCGAAATTTCGGGAAGCGTACCTTATACCACCGAGGATGGCACACAGGCATACCGTGTACTTTACCTGAAAACCCGCACCGAACCCCATACGGCAAATATGAAGGACGATTATAATAAAATACAGGATTGGGCACTCGCAAATAAAAAGGAGAAAGTTACTGCCAAATGGGTCGAAACTAAATCGAAAACTGCCTATATACGCTTAGGCGATAAGTTTCAATCCTGCGATTTTAGATATAAATGGACTTTTACAGAAAAGTAATGTTAATGGATAAAGGACAATGGATAATGGATAATTATTGATATTAGTTAGAATTCTACAGTCATAGACCCTAACGGCCTAAGCCACTAACAGCCTAATAGCCTAACAGCCTACCCTCTTCTAAACAAGAATTTTTATACACACTACAAGATATGATCCAATATAAGTCAGATACTGAAGCACTTAATGATTTTTTAATCAAATACAATACATTACGCTCCGAAATCGGGAAGGTGATAGTTGGCCAGGACGAAGTAATCAAAAACCTGCTTATCGCCATATTTTCAAGAGGCCATTGCCTGTTAGTAGGTGTTCCGGGTTTAGCTAAAACCCTGATGGTTAATACACTTGCGCAGACATTGGGCCTTTCTTACAGCCGCATTCAGTTTACACCCGACCTCATGCCTTCGGATATCATAGGCACCGAAATACTGGATCAGGATCGCAAATTCCGCTTTATACACGGCCCTGTATTTGCCAATATAATATTAGCCGATGAAATTAACCGCACACCTCCCAAAACCCAAAGTGCCCTGCTCGAAGCTATGCAGGAAAAAGCTGTTACTGTGGCCGGTGTGAGTCATAAATTGGAAGAGCCATTCTTTGTGCTTGCCACGCAAAATCCAATTGAACAAGAGGGTACTTATCCACTCCCTGAGGCTCAACTCGACAGGTTTATGCTGAATATCTGGTTAGGCTACCCTTCGTTCGACGAGGAAATTCAGGTAGTAAAAAACACCACCACCATGCACTCAGCTTCGCTTAACGTGATATTAACTGCTGAAGAAATAAACTACTTCCAGGATTTGATACGCCGCATTCCGGTGACTGATAATGTGTACCGTTACGCTGTAAAATTAGCGTCTATTACACGTCCAGGAACTCCTTTGGCTCATGCCTGGGCAAATAATTATCTAACCTGGGGAGCGGGTCCGCGGGCTTCGCAGTACCTGATACTTGGAGCCAAATGTCATGCTGCCATAAGCGGAAAATATTCACCCGATATTGAAGATGTACAGGCTGTTGCCACATCCATCCTTCGTCACCGCATTGTGCGAAACTACAAAGCCGAAGCCGAAGGTATTAAAGAGGAAGATATTGTAAACGAATTACTTAAGTAAATATTTCAGAATTATCGCTTCCGGTATTTCCGAATCAGGTAGTATCAGCGAGTTGTTAAATACCTTATTTTTGCAGGAAGTTCACTCCCTAACTGTTCTATATGGCAATTGATTCCATCATTTCGCTCGAAGGTGCTTCCATTTACCAGCGTGATAATCTTATTTTATCGAATGTGACACTTCACATTCACAAGAGCGAATTTGTATATCTCGTTGGCAAAACCGGTACCGGAAAAAGCAGCCTGATGAAAACTCTTTATGCTGATTTGCCTTTGAAAGAAGGAAAGGCTGAGGTAGCCGGATTTAGCATTCCGGACATAAAACACAAAGAAATCCCTTTTCTGCGTCGCAAAATAGGAATCGTTTTCCAGGATTTTCAGTTGCTTAACGACCGGAATATAAATGATAACCTGCTTTTTGTCATGAAAGCTACAGGCTGGAAAGATGACGATGCCATGCGCCATCGCATGAATGAAGTGCTCGATAAGGTCGGACTGATCACTAAAGGTTTTAAAATGCCACATCAGCTTTCGGGTGGCGAACAGCAGCGTGTTTCCATTGCCCGTGCTTTGATTAATGATCCCGAACTGATCCTCGCGGATGAACCG
>CAIXAQ010000125.1 GCA_903917425.1 uncultured Bacteroidales bacterium | reverse complement strand
TTATAAATATTTGGCCGGAGCAGCTTGAATGATATCCTGGAGGAAAGATATTATTCAGATGTTTATGTTGTATCAAATTCATATTCAGGCTTTTCATAATTTAAAATTCAAAGTTCAAAGAGCAAAATTCAAAGTTTGGGACATTCAATACCTAACTTACGGGGATTTTGAAGAAAACCCGCCTAACAACTTACATCTCTTATTTATGCGGAAATTTTTGGACGATTATGCAATCTGTTTGAATTTTGATTTTTGAACTTTGCTTTTAAAACTTTGCTTTTTGAACTATTCCCGGTTCTGGCTTTTCAGGATTCTGTATTCAGAAATTAGTAACAGGCTATTTAAAAATCCTGTATATCAAAATAATATCCGGCCGTCCTACTGATCACTTTTCTTAATGAATTAAAAAAGTTACCTTTGATCTTATAAATTGTGCATTTCTGAATTGATTTTAGAAAAAACCCATGATAATAAAGCATAGTACTATAAATTATATGGCAAAACTGAAAGCTTCGGCATTCTGGCTTTTTTTATGTTTCCTGCTGCTTCCCTTTGCAGCCTCAAGCCAGCTTTCCGTAAACTTTACAACAAAAGTAACATGCCATAGCACCGATATTCTTGTTCCGATAACGACCACCGGGTTTAACGATGTGGGTGCTTTGACTCTATTAATAAACTATGATACGAACGACGTAAGACTTATCGGGCTCGAAAATCCGAATGCTTTGTTTGCCGGGGGAATGGTTTTATGCAAACTTATAAGCTACCCGGCTCCTGGAATTTCCATTTCTTGGTATCGAAACACACCGATAAACCTGGGCAGCGGAAAACTTTTCGACCTGCATTTTACACTTCTCGATTCTTCAGCATATTTCGCCTTCGATTCCACCTGCGAAATAGCTCATTCCGATTTGAGTGTTATTGATAGTGTGCAATACAATAATGGATCTATAACTTATTTGGGGAAACTTGACGAACAACCCCAGTCGGTGAAAGTGGCAGAGCAAACTGACGCTCAATTTACTGTAAATCAGCACAATGATTTGGCCTACAGGTGGCAGGTTTTAACAAGCGGGATATGGGTTGATCTTATAAATTCCCTGCCCTATTCTGACGTATTAACCAACAAGATGCGCATTCATTCAGTGCCCTATTCGTTAAACAATTCGCGGTACCGCTGTGCTCTTACTCTTGACGATTGTACATACTACAGCGGTGATGCTTATTTGCAGGTATCGGGATTATCAGTACCTGAAAAAAAAAATCAAGGAGTTGAATTCTTCACGGTATTTCCTAATCCGGCGCACGGAATATTGCATGTTACTTCAAATAAATCATTGAATCAACTGACTTTTCAACTTTCTGATCTGGAAGGCCGTATCCTTTTTACGTCGTTTCAGTATGATATAAAAATGGGCGAAACAACGGATTTAGATTTGCATGCTTTCGCTCCGGGTATATATATATTACAGGTTCTCGACCAGCGGCAGAAATTGATTGAAATGCAGAAAATAGAGCTGCAATAACCTATCCGGTAAGCGAATGCCTTTTAAACATGAGATTTGTGCAATAATTACCTGCTTCCGATTGGCTTAAGAGTTTAGCACATTAACCCATCAACCTATCAACTCATTAACCCATCAACTCATCAACCCATCAACTCATCAACCCATCAACCTATCAACCCACCAACCTATCAACCCACCAACCTATCAACCCATCAACCTATCAACCTATCAACCTATCAACCCATCAACCTTCTACATACTTCAAAAAAGTCAACTATAATCCCTGTTAAAGAAATTCACTCTCGATTATTCATATACAACA
>CAIXAQ010000124.1 GCA_903917425.1 uncultured Bacteroidales bacterium | reverse complement strand
TGTCTGTTTACTTCGGGCGTATTTGTCAATTACCAAATAAGCATAACTTATCAGAGATAACTAAGACTCACAATTATGTCTAAAACTATAAAGGAGCATATAGGAACGCTCATCAATTTTTTAAAACTCGACAATGAAGAAAACTTTCCAGAATCATCCGCTAAAAAAGGCCTGTTGATTCCCTTTGCACAAACCAGGATAACCGACTTTAACCTGATGATTATTGGCAGCCGTCCATCCAGCGGACGAACCCTGTTTTTGAATGAATTAATGATAGCCAATACCATTTTTCGCTCGTCTGACTTTAGCTATGATGCGCCGGAGCCAAGCCGTTCATTGGCTTACTTCCTTACTGAGAATCCTGCTAATTATTTAAACAAACTTATACCCGCAATACTCGATATTAATCAAGAAACCCTTTTATGGAACAGCCATTTTCGCGATTCAGCCGAGTTTAAGCACTATATCAGTGTTTTAGATGCTACATTGTCGCGACGACCTTTGTTCCTTGAATTCAACTTGCCTCCGGCCTTAGACGAATTTGTAACAGCTATCGAATCAGATATTGAAACCTGCAATCCCGCTTTTATCTTTATTGATGGAATCGAAGCACTTGCCCAACCCGAAAACCGGGAATATGAAAACCATGGAACCCGCAACATTGATCTTTGGCTCGATGCCTGCCTGCAACTGAGCACAAAACACTCAATCCCCTTTGTTATTACCCGTCTTTTAAACCCTCAGTACGACAGGTCATTTGATCTGTATCAGCCAGTATTCTCCGATTTCAATTCGAGCACAATTGATTCAAGCTGCGACATTGTTATATCAATGGTAAGGCCATGTTTGAACGGAGTAAGCCTCGAATACGACAAACTTTCCAACGATAGGGCAGTTCACTTTTTTGTCCACCGGGATAGGACTGGAAAGCTTTCAGGGAAATATAAATGCGAAATTGAAAGCGAAATACCGAGGATGATTTTCCCTTCAAAAAATTGCTTGTAAAATGTATATTTATCTCTTTTTATTTGCAAATTTGGGGACTGCTTTGTTACCAAATAAATAATAAATGTTATGAGAACCGAATTTGATCAGTATGAATTTGAGAACTATCTAACAGATGAGTTCTTTAACGGTAATGAAAAAGCCGAGATAGCAAGTCTTATCAAAAAGCGACTTGCTACCGATAATGATTTCAAAGTTCGATATGAGCAATGGCTTGAAGAGTCAAGCAATGAAAGTTGGAAAGATTTTTATATATACCTGCAAGATGAAGAAGATTCAGCTTGGAAGAATATGTATCCAAATGGAGATGAAAATGATGAATAAGAGATTATTGAACAAAAATTTAGTTGAGTATGACTGAAAATGAATCAACCATAGAACTCCTTATCAATATTTCGTTTAAGAAAAAGATTTGTATTAAGAAAAGCTCAACAAACTTTTGCGCCATTAATGGAGTGTATGAATTCAACTGACCACAACTTCCAGAGTTGTATTTTAAACTTTTTAGACTCGATTTTGAAGAAGCTCCTAATGCTGCTGCCATCAACGCAAATTCATTTTTTTAGAGCTAAGACGACTTCGTGAAATTTAACTGGTTGATAAGGCCTTTATACATCAGCCTATAACAGCAAAGTATTGCAGAAGGAATACGAATATAGTTGATAACACAAGTCGATGAC
>CAIXAQ010000123.1 GCA_903917425.1 uncultured Bacteroidales bacterium | reverse complement strand
CCTGACGGACATGAGGAGTTTCGCCGCCATCTCATCAATCCTACTATCCCTATGCCGGAGGTAGTGATTGCCATACATGGAATTACAGATGAAATGGTTAAAAACGAGCCGACTTTTAAAGAAATGGCCGGTAACCTCAATGCTTTTATCGGGAACAGCGATTTGTCGGGCTACAATTCGATAAAATATGATATTCCATTGCTGGTCGAAGAATTCCTTCGTGCCGGTGTTGAATTTGATTTGAAAAACCGCCGTATCATCGATGTTCAGAATATTTTCCACAAAATGGAACCACGCACCCTGAAAGCGGCCTATAAATTTTATTGCCAGACTGAACTCATAAATGCCCATTCCGCCGAAGCCGATACCCGTGCCACTTACGAAGTTCTGAAATCGCAACTTCAACGTTACGAAGGAGTTGAATACACTGATAAGGATGGAAAAACTTCATTTCCTGTAAAAAACGATATGAAAGCACTTGACGAATTTTCTTATTATAACCGCAATGCCGACCTGGTTGGCCATATCATTTTCAATGCAAAAGGCCAGGAAGTGATTAATTTTGGAAAGCACAAGGGAAAAGTGGTGGAAGAAATTTTTAAGTCCGAACCTTCCTATTACGACTGGATGATGAAGGGTGATTTCCCGCTATCAACCAAAAAGACAATTACCGCGATAAAGCTGAGGAATTTTAATAAAGGCTGATATAAATTGGAAAGGGGAAAATAGAAAATGGTTAATCGTTAATCGTAATTTCGTAAATCGTAAATCGTAAATTCGCAATCTCTATTGTCTTGCTTTAGTCCAAATTTAATTTCTTAGTGGTTCTTTGTGCTCTTAGTACCTTAGTGGTTAATTTTAACAACTGGAAGCGGAAAACTGGAACTTTGAACCTTGAACTTTGAACCAGAAACTTGAATCCAGTAACCAGTAACCAGTAACCAATACCCAGTAACCAGAAACCAATACCCAGTATCCAGAAACAACAATCTAAAACATGAAAATCATCTGCATTGGCCGCAACTACGCCGAACATGCCAAAGAACTGAACAATGCGGTTCCAACCGAGCCGGTATATTTTATGAAACCGGATTCCGCTTTATTAACTCGTAACCGCCCGTTCTTTTATCCTGATTTTACAAAAGACCTTCATTACGAATGCGAAATTGTATTGAGAATCAGCAAGGTGGGAAAATGCATTAATGAGAAATTTGCCAACACCTATGTTGATGCCATAGGTGTTGGCATTGATTTTACGGCCCGCGACCTGCAACAGAAAGCCAAGGAAAAAGGATTACCCTGGGAAAAAGCCAAGGCTTTCGATTCCTCCGCTCCTATCAGCAGTTTTATTCCGGTTGCAGAATTCGATGATATTCAGCAGATTGCATTCAGTCTGAATAAGAATGGCGAAACCGTTCAGAAGGGAAACACAAAAGAGATGATTTTCTCCTACCCCGCCATAATTGCTTATGTATCACAATTTATGACCCTGAAAACCGGTGATTATATTTTTACAGGAACTCCGGCCGGTGTCGGACCGGTTGCTATAGGCGATAAACTGGAAGCATTTATTGGAGATAAGAAAATGCTGACAGTGAACATTAAATAATTAAGCTACATACCCACGGAAGTGACAACAGTATTCGGATTGCGTTAAACATCCATTCAACACAAGCAAGAAAAGAACTGAATCCTCCAATGCATTCTTATGATTGTCGTTCCTGCTTATACAACTCATCCTGTTTTCTTTAGAATTGCCGGTACATGATACCTTAGCACTCCTGTTTTGGTGGTTTACATACCAATTCAGTCATACGGAGATGAAAATAATTTGTTATTACCCTTTTTAAAGATTCAGTAAACTGCTTGGTTGTTGGTATTGGATTTTGGTTCTGATTGTCCCCGTTTAGCTTTATAGAAACTCCTGAAACAGAAAGGGTCAGGAGTTTTTTTATATTATAAATTATTCTTGCTTTGTAATACTTTTTTTAGAAATTTACTCCATCAAACTTCTCTCGGTTTCGATGGCTATTTATTTTGTAACATTAACATCAACAAATAGATATGAAAATTATGGGAAAAACATTTGCTGAAAAAATTCTGGGTGCCGAAGCTGGTGCAATAGTATTCCGCAGACCCGATATCATTTTAACCCACGACAATACGGCCAGTATTGCGAACACTTTCAAAAAAATGGGTGGCGAAAAGGTGAAAGATCCTGATCAACTGCTGATTGTGCTCGATCATAACGCCCCGCCAACCAGTGCGGAGTTGGCTAATGACTACCAGAAAATTCGCGAAATCGTTACAGAACAAGGCATTGGGAAATTTCACGATGTTGGAAAAGGTATTTGCCACCAGATCATGGGCGATTATGCAAAACCCAATATGATCATTGTCGGCAGCGACAGTCATACATGCACCGCCGGGGCCTTTAATTCGTTTGCTGCCGGTATCGACCGTACCGAAACTGCCGGTCTGTGGAGGCAGGGCGAAACATGGTTCAGGGTGCCTGATTCCATAAAAATTACCCTGAACGGCAAACTTCCCCAGGGTGTTTATGGCAAGGATCTTTCGATCTGGATCATAGGGATGATAGGTTCGAGCGGTGCGGATTATATGTCGATTGAGTATCATGGCGAAGGAGTGAAAACCTTATCCATTTCCGACAGGATGACTATTGCTAACCTGGCTTCAGAAATGGGTGCCAAAAATGCGGTTTTCCCCGCCGACGATGTGTTGAAAAAACATCTTAGTGAGGATGTTGAAGGCACCTGGGCTGATGAAGATGCCGTGTATGTTAAAGAAATTGTGATCAACCTGGATGAATTATTTCCGGTTGTATCAGCCCCGCATAATGTGGATAATGTAAAAGCTCTGGCCGAAGTACGGGGGACAAAAATTCAGCAAGCTATGATTGGCACTTGTACCAATGGCCGTATTGACGATTTGCGCGAAGCTGCCGCCATTTTGAAAGGCAAAAAGCTGCCCGATGGTTTCCAGTTGCTTGTGATTCCGGCATCGCAGCCAATTTATTTGCAGGCCATGGACGAAGGTCTGATCCGCATTTTTATGGAAGCCGGAGCCAGTGTACTTGCCCCTTCCTGCGGTCCCTGCCTGGGAACAGGACAGGGAATTCCTGCCGATAATATGACTATTATTTCGACTGCCAACCGGAACTTTAAAGGCAGGATGGGGAACAAAACTTATTTGATCTATCTCGCCTCCCCTGCCGTAGTAGCCTATTCGGCTTTGAGGGGTGAAATATCCGATCCCCGCGAAATACCGACAGATGATAAATATCCATTCACTATTTCCCAGAGCAAAACCGTGGATATAGCTGCCGACGACGACAGGTATGTCAACGGAACCTGGAATTATGCCGATGTCGACAACCTGAATACAGATCAGATGTTTGCCGGAAACCTCACTTACAACGTTAAGAGTTCTGAAGCCGAGAAAATCATGCCCCACCTTTTCAAAGGTTTTGACGACAGTTTTACAGGACGTGTAAAGGAAAATGATATAATTGTTGCCGGGGCCAATTTCGGTTGCGGTAGCTCGCGCGAGCATCCTTCGGTTGGTTTGGCTTATGCCGGTATCAAAGCTGTAATCTGTAAGAGTGTAAACCGCATTTTCTATCGGTCTTCCGTGAACCAAGGCCTGCCTATTATTTTACTTCCCAAAGCCGTAGATGCTTATAAACAAGGAGATAAAGTTGAAATAGACTTCGAAGCCGGTAAGGTAATTATTGCCGGGAGTGAATATGGGTTTTCACCGCTTCCTGATAAACTCGTTGGTATTTTTAAAGCAAAAGGACTCGTGAATTACGTGAAAGCGAACTCTTAATACAAGGTTTTTGTTTTTTTAGTCCGAAAGCTGTTTTAATTAAAACAGCTTTCTTTTTTTATGCAGCAAAATAATTCCATTAATTTTACAGATCAGAAAAAAAGCTGATGAAGACTTTAAAATTCAGGTATTTTATACTTGCTGCAGCGGTAGTGGCTATAATTCTATTAGCGGGAGGCCATCAGTTGCCGAAGTACTCAAGCCGGTTAACATCCTTGGCTGCACTGGCAATTGTAGATATTCTTTACTGGTTGGCATTGCAAAAATCGATCAGCCTGCGCTTTAAACCGGTTTTAACTGTCGCCTATTGGCTGCCCCTATCCACCTTGTTGTGTTTCTTTCTTG
>CAIXAQ010000122.1 GCA_903917425.1 uncultured Bacteroidales bacterium | reverse complement strand
CGAAACTGAAAGATGTGCTGCAAACGACTCATATTACCGATGGCGGATATTATGCCGTGTATGGAATTCCGCAATCTCTCACCTATGGCAATACTGTGTACCAAAAAGGCGGACAGATTGTGCATACTCTTCGGGGGTATATGGGCGATAGCCTGTTCTTTGGCGGAGTAAAAGCATATCTGAACCAATACGGCTATAATTTCGCTTCGAGTTATAACTTACGCGATTTCCTTACTGTCTATAGCGGAATCAATATGACGCCCTTTTTCGATGCATGGGTTTTTGCTCCTGGATTTCCACATTTTGCCATTGATTCTTCAGTTATAATTCAGACCTCAGGAGGTTACGATGTGACTGTTTTTGTGCGGCAGAAACTGAAAGGCACCATGCAATACGCCAATGCCAATCACCTTGAAATTTCCTTTTTCAACAGCCAATGGCAAAAAATAACTGACACCATTGTCTTTTCGGGAATTACCGGAAGCAAAACATTTCATTTGCCTTTTTCACCGGTAGAGGTCATGGCTGATGCCGATGAAAAAAATTCGGATGCGACCACTGATGTGGCTAAAACTCTTAAAACGGTTGGCGAATACGATTTTCAGCAAACCTTTTGTAAGGTTACCGTTGAACAACTTGCTGATTCTGCTTTGCTGCGTATAACCCACAATTGGGTAGCTGCCGACAGTTTGGTTGTCCCGCATCCAGGTCTCAGGGTTTCCGATTCCCGTTACTGGACCGTGGAAGGCATAATTCCACAGGATTTTAAAGCAAAGGGAACATTTGTATACAGCAGGGCTTCAAGTCTGGATAATACTCTGATTACCAACTCGAAAGATTCGCTGGTAATGTTGTACAGGCAAGGTGCGGGCAAACAATGGCGGGGAACATCTTTTACCCGTGTAGGTCCCTGGACAGGAGGAACTATCGTTGTTGATACCTTGCAACGCGGCGAATATGCGCTGGCTATCTGGCTCAGGCAATTCCTGAACAACCAAACAAACAAGGAAGTTAAAGGCAGCCTGATGAAAATATATCCCAATCCGGCCAGGAATTATGTAAATATTGAAATTGAATCAACAAATAAGGTCGTTCTCTGTATCTACGATACATTGGGCAAACAGCTGAATAAAAGGAAGTTGAATGCCGGTTCAAATCATTTTACATGGGAAAATCCTGATAGAAATTCTTCCAATTTTTACTTTAAACTCACCGATGTGAAAGGAAATTTATTGGAAAGCAGGAAAGTAGTTTTTATAATGTGATAATGTGGTAATGCGATAATGATGTATTTGAACTTTGAACCTTGAACCTTTACTTTGAACTTTGAACGCAATGATTGAACAGTATTTCACCGACCTGGCTATTGCTTTCGAAAAGCATGCCAATCCCGAAATAGCAGCAGGGTATAAGGCGTATATGCGGAATAAATCGGAATTTTATGGCTTGCCATCCCCGTTGCGCCGCGATCTGCTGAAATCTTTTATTGCAAAAGCCGGGCTTCCGGATAAGCATCAGTTTGAAGAAATGGTGCACTTTGCCTGGGAACAACCGCAACGTGAATGGCAGTACATTGCAATGGAATTGGTCGGAAAATCGGTGAAAAATGCGGATCAAAATCTTATTGACCTGTCCGAATGGATGATAACCAATAAATCGTGGTGGGATACAGTGGATTACGTGGCCCCGAATATTGCCGGTGCTTTATTCAATAGGTATCCTGAAATCAGGATGCAGTATATTGAAAACTGGATGAAATCGGGAAATCTTTGGCTGCTGCGTTCGTGCCTGATTCACCAGTTGCGTTATAACAAAACCGCCGACAGGGCTTTGCTTTTTAACCTTTGCGAACGCCTGGCCCCTCATCCCGATTTTTTTATACGCAAGGCAATCGGCTGGTCGCTGCGTCAATATTCAAAAGCATACCCCGAAGCCGTCACTGATTTTGTAAATACGCACCAAATCAGCAACCTGAGCCGCAAGGAAGCATTGAAAGTGATAAACAAAGCCTGAAAGAATCGTGTTCTTACCTTCACCACTAGGCAGAAGCCTCGGTAACAAGTTTAAAACCTATGCCATGAACATTTATCAACTCTACTGAAGGATCTTCTTTTAGGTATTTGCGGATTTTGGCTATATAAACATCCATGCTCCGGGCATTGAAATAGCTGTCGTTTTGCCAGATGCGGTTAAGCGCAAAGCTCCGGTCCACCACCTGGTTAGCATGTTCGCAAAGTATTTTGAGCAGTTCTGCTTCTTTACTGGTGAGTTTCTGATTTTCTCCATTCAAATTGAGATTTTGGTGGTTATAATCAAACACGAAATTTCCCAGTTCAAAAATTCCTTTTTCCGTCTTACCATCCGTTGTTTTAGCCGAACGCCTGAGTATGGCTTCGATACGGGCAAGCAACTCCTCCATACTGAAAGGCTTGGTGAGATAATCGTCGCCACCTGCCTGGAAACCTTTTAATTTGTCTTCTTCGAGTGATTTGGCTGTAAGAAACAGGATAGGAATCTGGTTATCGATCTTCCGTATATCCTTTGCCAGCGTGAAACCGTCTTTAACCGGCATCATCACATCAACCACACAAAAATCAAAGGGTTCCTTGTTGAATACTTCCAGTGCTTCGAGCCCGTTAATACAGAGCCGGGTGGCATACCCCTTAGCTTCGAGGTACGTGCGTAAAATAGTACCAAGGTTGCGATCGTCTTCGGCGAGCAGGATCTTTATTTTTTCGTTTTCCATTATGGTGTTTATTATCTTGTTAATTAAATGTTTACAATTTATTTTTACTATTTTCTACTCCTTTTATTTCCCTTTTCCTAATTTTTCTGATCGGGGATTACATAAGGCAGAAACATAGTAAATGTACTGCCTTTTCCCGGTTCGCTGTCAACTGTTATTGACCCGCCATGTTTTTCGACAATAAATTTCACATAACTCAAACCTAATCCAAATCCCTTTACATTATGTACATCTCCTGTGGGAACGCGGTACAGTTTTTCGAAAATCCGTTTCAGGTTCGCTTTGCTGATACCCATTCCCTTATCGTGGACACGGATATAAATGCCATTTTCGGCATCAGCCGTCGAAACCAGTATCTGGGGTTTCCTGGGAGAATATTTATTTGCATTATCGAGCAAGTTAAAAATAACATTCGACAAATGCACTTTATCGGCTTTAATAAGAGGTTGTTCCGCTTTAAATGATTGATTTATAATGCCATCGCGAATTTCGATCTGAATAGCAATTTTGCGTATAGCATCTGCAATTAGTTCGTGCATATCAATAGCCTCTGACCTCAGGTGTAAATTTCCTTTTTCGAGAATGGCTGTCTGTAGAATTTTTTCGGCCATCTCACCCAGGCGGTGATTTTCATCACCAATAATATTGATATAGTCGCTGTACATCTCTTTGCTGCGGGGAATGTCTTTATCCGAAAGGGCCTGGCAGGCCAGCGAAATGGTCGAAATCGGTGTCTTGAATTCGTGGGTCATGTTGTTGATAAAATCATTTTTAAGTTCCGACAATTTGCGCTGCCTGATAATGGTGAAAACCGAATAGCTGAAAGCGCCGATTATAACAAGCACAAGCAGAAAGGACAACAACATCATCATCCATAAGCTCTGCAAATTGTATTTCGATTGTTGCGGGAAATAAATGAGTAGTATATCACGGGTTGATATGGCACTTCCCGAAAACAAAGGAAACGGGAAACCTTTAAATAGTAGTTCGTCGTGGTATTTTCCCGTTTTTTCGAGTACAATTTTATTGCGATCGGGACTGAAAACACCAAATTCGTATTCGATTGTAATACCCTTGCCCGAAAATTCCTGTTTCAGTAAAGTATCGATCAGGCCCACGGTTATTTTTTTCTCAATTTCTTTGTTTCCATCGTTGCCCAACGTTTGGTTCATCATGTAATTGAGCATGATCTGTTTGCGAACAGCAGCCCCGTCTGACAGGTCTTTCGAAATACCAGCCTGCAAAGATTCCGGTACTTTTTTGTCCTGATCTCCACTTGATGTCGCGGTTTTTCCCGGAATACCTATTGACCCTGTTTCCATCCCGGCCGGTTTAGCCATTTTAATTCCTTGTGTATCGGCATCTATACTATTTTCGAGCTTCTCTTCATTGACGAGCAGTGAATTTGTATCGCGTGCCAATAACTGTAAGGAACTGTTCGTGGTGCGTTTCGATAATTCAATAGTTTCAAGATTTATCAGCGCAACATTAACAGCATCGTCAATACTGCGTTTAAAGTTAGCTTCCCTTAGCTGCAGCGAATTTTTGATCCAATATACCTGAATGCCAATAAATACAGTCATTACGACCGACATAACAACGATTAATAAAATCAGTAATTGCTTTTTCACGCTATTGGATTAGGATATTTTTTGAATAAATCTTTTTGTATTGTCAACCGGAAGTCAGAAGCTGCTATTTTCATTTCCTGCAAATTTATAGTGCCTTACAATCAGTTAGATAGTTGCTTAACATATTTTAACGTTCTTTTAAATTCGTTAACAGTCTGCCCATATTTCCTGCTGTACTTTTGTATCGGTTAGTTGAACAAAAAGTTATT
>CAIXAQ010000121.1 GCA_903917425.1 uncultured Bacteroidales bacterium | reverse complement strand
GCAACAGGCATTGTAATGGAATTTGAGTTTGGCACCAATTGGGCCGCCTACTCACGGTATGTAGGCGACATTTTCGGGAGTGCTTTGGCCGCTGAAGGTGTTTTTGCATTCGCCCTTGAATCTACTTTCCTGGGGGTTTTGCTTTTTGGCTGGAACAAAGTGAGCCCCAGGGTCCATTTTTTCTCAACCATAATGGTAACGCTGGGTTCCATGTTTTCGGCCATCTGGATTGTGGTCGCCAACTCATGGCAACAAACCCCCGCGGGATTTAAGATTGTTGGCGAAGGAATGACGGCCAGGGCGGAAATCACCGATTTCTGGGCCATGGTTTTCAATCCATCGTCGGTGGATCGGATTATGCATGTATGGATCGGCGCTTTCCTGGCAGGTACCTTTTTGGTTTTGAGCGTTCATGCGTATTATATTTTGAAAAACAGGCATGTTGAGCAATCAAAAAAAGCATTTGGTGCTGCACTGATCATTGCTGCAATTGCCGCTCTTTCACAATTAGTAACAGGTCATAGCTCAGCAAACGGCGTTGCAGTAAACCAGCCGGCCAAGCTAGCTTCTTTTGAAGGGCATTACGATAGCCTGGCTGTTGCCGATATGTACCTGTTCGGCTGGGTGAACGATTCGAAACAGGAAGTTAAAGGAGTAAAAATCCCGGGAGGTTTAACTTTCCTTCTTCACCAGGATTTTACAACCCCGGTTAAAGGGCTCAATGCTTTTAATAAGAACGACAGACCCAGCCAGGTAAACTTTGTTTTCCAAACTTATCACATTATGATTGCAATAGGAATGGCACTTATCGGGCTGACACTTTTAGCGTTGTTTTTAAGGTGGAAGGGCAAGCTATTCAACCAGCGATGGCTGATGCTGATTTTCAGTTTTTCGGTAGTGCTTCCGCAGATAGCAAACCAGGTAGGCTGGTATTCCGCCGAAGTTGGCAGGCAGCCATGGGTTGTTTACGGGTTGTTGCGGACTTCAGATGCCTTATCCGAAAATGTGAAAGCAGAGCAGGTAATATTCTCCCTTGTTCTGTTCACACTTGTTTATATCATTTTATTCGGTTTGTTTATATACCTGCTGAATAAAAAAATACAGACCGGGTTAGATTCTCACGGAACAGGTAAGGAAAATGCTCAAACTAATTTAACGTAAAAATAATGGAGACATTTTTAAATATAGAACTTGGAACGTGGATGTTCCTGGTTATCGGGGCAGTTTTCAGCGGGTACGCTATCCTTGATGGATTTGACCTGGGAGCCGGCACAGTGCACCTTTTTCTGAGAAAAGAAGAAAGCCGGCGGATAGCTCTGAATGCAATCGGTCCGGTATGGGATGGCAACGAAGTATGGCTGGTAATAGGCGGAGGAACTCTGTTTGCCGGTTTCCCAAAAGTATATGCCACTTTGCTTTCAGCTTTTTATGTCCCATTTATACTTTTCCTGGTTATGCTTATTTTACGGGCCATTGCCATTGAATTCCGGAGCAAGGAAACCATGTTTTGGTGGCGCAAACTCTGGGATATCACATATTCGGTTTCGAGTACATTGGTTGGATTTACTTTAGGAGTAGTGCTTGGAAATGTGGTTATTGGAATAGCAATTGACGAAAACATGATTTATCATGGCGGGCTCCTGGATGTTTTCAATCCCTATGCTATCCTTACCGGATTAACTGTTGTTGCTTTGTTTGCGTTGCATGGATCCGTTTACCTGGTAATGAAAACAGAGGCAAAACTGGCCGACAGGCTGGACTATATCTCGAAAATTGCAGGTATGCTATTTACCATCTGTTATGTTTTGCTTTCAATAGCGACATTGGTTTTTGTGCCTCATGTTCTGGATGATTTTAAGGAAACGCCTGTTCTGTTTGCCATTCCTGTTATAACGTTAATCTTATTGCTAAACGAACGAAGGTTGATTGTTAAGAAAAAATACTGGCTGGCGTTTATGACTTCGGCTACCCTCACTTCGCTGTTGCTGGTGACAATTGCGATCGGACTCTATCCGAATCTTTTAATTTCAAATATTGACAGTGCTGCTTCGCTAACTATAGCCAACAGTGCTGCTTCTCAAAAATCACTGGGCATCATTCTAACTTTCGTAATGATCGGAGCACCCCTGGTTTTAATTTATACACTTTTCCTTTTCAGAACATTCAGAGGGAAAGTTGTTCTGGACGATATGAGTTATTAATATAAACAATGCGATATTAGAGCTTTCGTGACTAAATTAACCGAGAAATGAGTAACCTTATCACCATCAAAAAATACATTGAGGACATTTTTAAAATCAGCCGGTTTGCTGTTCTTGCAACGGAAGGCGATGGACAGCCTCATGCAAGCCTGATAGGAATTACTCCGACAGAAGGTTACAAGAAGCTGATATTTGCTACTTACCGGAAAACACGCAAATACACCAACCTTACTCATAACGGCAGGGTGGCTGTTCTCATTGAAAGGATTGATATTAGCAGGTCGGGCCTGCAGGAAAGCTTTGTATTAACTGCGTTTGGTCACGTTGAAGAGATTGAGGTCAACGAGAAAAATATTGTTTTCAATGCACATCTGGAAAGTCATCCTGAACTTTTATCCTTTATGCAGTCGGAAGACTGTTCTCTCGTTCGCATTAAAGTAGATACATATCAGGTTGTTCGTGGAATTGATGACGTTGAGTGGTGGACGATTGACGATCTGGATGACGCGTCAATCTTATAAAAAATTCATTTCCGGGTTATTATACTATTCCCTTGTTTTGGATCTTTTATCCACTCGTAATTGCTTCCATCTCGAGTTAAGTAGATCCATTTTTTTACTGAATGGATGAAAAAAATACATATTTTGTTTACATCCCCGCAGTTTGTTCAACAAATAATTATAAATGTTGAACAATACGAGGAAACAACTGTTAATATTTCAAATAAGAAATACATGAAAACATTTTTTGTAATAATTGCTATTGCTATTTTTATAGTAGTGGTTTTTCAATCCTTTACGCTCATGTCAGCTACTAAAACCGAAGAACAAAAATATACCGTTGTCCATAAAGATAAGGATTTCGAGATCAGGTATTACCCATCAGCAACTGTAGCAACCATTAATTCGAATGCGAAAACGTACAAAGATTTGTCAGGTCCGGGGTTTCGTAAATTGGCAGGCTATATTTTCGGAGGCAATGAAACGAATACAAGTATTTCAATGACAGCGCCTGTTCACATGGATATCAATGATTCTGTTTCGAGTATGAGTTTTGTTATGCCATCGTCGTACAACGAAGGAAACCTGCCAAAACCCAATGATCCAAATGTGCTCATTCATAAAACTGCAGATGAATATGTTGCCGTTATTCAATTCGGCGGATTTGCATCGGATAAAGATTTGATATTCTATTCGGCCAAACTTCATGATATTCTTGAAGAAAAAGGTATAGCCACTTATGGACATGCACGGTTTTTAGGATATAATCCGCCATTTCAACTCATTAACAGGCGGAACGAAATTATTGTTTCGGTTAATTGGAAAGAACAAATCAGTCAACAATAAATCATCCTCTGTAAGCAACCATATAAGTGGTTTCAAGCACATTAATATAATTTTCAACATGTCAACATATTTGCTAATCGGAGCATCATCAGGAATCGGCAAAAAACTTGCTGAACAATTAGTTGATTGCGGGCATAGTGTGTATGGCACTTACTTTAAAAATAAACCCATAACAAATCCTGAATTAACCGAATAACTTTATCTCAATGTGCTTGACGAAAATATCTCGCTCGATTTCCTGCCCGATACACTGGATGGATTGGTTTATTGTCCCGGAAGTATAAATCTAAGGTCTTTTGCACGGATAAAACCATCCGATTTTATTGCAGATTTCAACCTACAGGTAACAGG
>CAIXAQ010000120.1 GCA_903917425.1 uncultured Bacteroidales bacterium | reverse complement strand
CACTTATCAAACTTAGTATGTTGCCCGAAATGGTGGATATGGCAATGCCGGATGAGGGGGTTTTTCATAACATTGTGCTGGTAAAAATCAAAAAAACGTATCCCGGACAGGCGCAAAAGGTGATGAATTCGTTGTGGGGAGCCGGGCAAATGATGTTTAACAAGATCCTGGTGGTTACTGACGCTGATATCGATCTGAACGACAGCAAAGCCGTGGCTAAACTTATCTGTGAGCAGGTACAACCTGTGGATGACATTATTTTTAACCGGGGACCTGTGGATGTGCTCGATCATTCGAGCAGCCGGTTTGCACTCGGGAGTAAACTGGGAATTGATGCCACTTCAAAATTACCCGGTGAAACAGCTTTTTCTAAAAGACCGGAATTTTCGTTTGATGAAAACCATCACGGGTTGAAAGGCTTAGCATGCAATTTTTCTCTTACACAGGTGAAATTACCGGTACTGGTGATCGGAATAAATAAGTTAATGACCGACCTTCGGGTTCTTCATCAAAACCTTTATAAAACCGGCGCCTTATCAGGAATAAACTGGGTGGTATATACTGATCCCGAGGCTGTAAACATCCGGATTCAGGATATCGTGTGGCTGGTTGCCAACAATATCGATCCTTTACGGGATTGTTTTTATGCAAAATCCGAAACCACCCAGCCCATTCCACCCATGGCAATTGACGGAACTGGGAAATCGCTGGCAGCAGATGGATTTAAACGGCAATGGCCCAATGTGTTAGCCATGGACGACAAAACAATACAAGAAATAGATGTGCTTTGGAGTCAACTTGGTTTGGGTCCTTTTATTCCGTCTCCGTCGCTCAATTACAAAGTTCTGATTAAAAATGAGGGGGCGGTGGCAAGAGGGTAAGTTAGATTAAATGTTTCAGGGTTTCAGAGTTTCTGGTAACTGGTTTCAGAGTTTCAGAGTTTGAGGGTTTCAGAAATTCCACCTAAAGACCAATAATTCTGCTAACAATTAACTCATATCTTATAACTCATATCTCATAATTAACTCACCTCCATTCTGAAGGACTTTTTTCTCTAGCCTTGCTAATTATTCTTTAATAATTACCTTTGCTCGGTATTTTACTTAAACAAATTTAAAAAACAATTTTATGCTTAACGAGATCCTGAAAGATTTAACCTCAGCCAAAGCTATCGAGCTGGAAGACAAGTATGGTGCCCATAATTACCATCCGTTGCCGGTGGTTTTAGCCAAAGGCGAAGGTGCTTTGGTCTGGGATGTTGAAGGCAAGCAGTACTTCGATTTCCTGTCAGCTTATTCAGCAGTCAACCAGGGACATTGCCATCCGAAAATTGTCGGCGCCATGGTTGAGCAGGCTCAGACACTTACCCTCACCTCAAGGGCATTTTATAACAATATTCTGGGCGTTTACGAAAAATATATTACCGAATACTTTGGTTACGATAAGGTTTTGCCAATGAATTCGGGTGCCGAAGCTGATGAGACTGCACTGAAACTTTGCCGTAAATGGGCCTACAAAGTGAAAGGCATCGAAGACGGGCAGGCAAAAATCATTGTTTGCGAAGGCAACTTCCACGGGCGTACCATCACCATTATTTCCATGTCGACCGATCCGGATTCCTACAGCGGGTTTGGTCCGTTCACACCTGGTTTTATAACCATACCCTACAATGACCTGGCAGCACTCGAAAATGCGCTGAAAGATCCGAATGTGGCCGGTTTCCTGGTGGAACCTATACAGGGTGAAGCGGGTGTATTTGTTCCGGATGAAGGATACCTGGCGAAATCATACGAACTGTGTAAGAAAAATAATGTGCTTTTTATCGCCGACGAAGTTCAGACCGGTATTGCACGCACGGGAAAACTCCTGGCTTGCGATCACGAAAATGTTCGTCCCGATATTCTTATCCTTGGTAAAGCCCTTTCGGGAGGCGCCATGCCGGTATCAGCAGTTTTAGCCGACGACGAAATTATGTTAACCATTAAGCCAGGCGAACATGGCTCCACTTTTGGTGGTAATCCTGTAGCTGCGCGGGTTGCAATAGCAGCGCTCGAAGTTGTTAAAGAAGAAAACCTGGCCGAAAAAGCCGAATACCTTGGTAAGATTTTCCGCGAAGAACTTGGCAACATGAAAAGCGAAATGATTGAACTCGTGCGCGGTAAAGGATTACTCAATGCCGTGGTAATCAGGCCTAAAAATGGTTTCGAGGCATGGGATGTATGTGTAAAAATGAAAGATATGGGTCTGCTTGCCAAACCAACCCATGGAAATATCATCCGGTTTGCACCTCCTCTGGTTATCAGCGAACAGCAATTGCGCGATGCAATTATAATTATCAAAGAAGCCATTCTTTCGTTCGAATAAAATTATCTGATATTCAGAAAAAGCAAAAGCCCGGTAGCGAAAAACTATCGGGCTTTTTACTATTTTCGATTAACTATTTTCGATTAACCATTTCCGATTAACTATTTCTTAACCAACGCTTCCGCATACAGTTTCTGAACAAAATCCCAGTTTGCCACATTCCAGAAAGCCGTGATATAATCGGCCCGCTTGTTCTGGTACTTCAGGTAATAAGCATGCTCCCAAACATCGAGGCAAAAAATAGGTGTACCGCGTTTTTCTTCGGTATTCATATAAGGATTATCCTGGTTGGCCGTGGAATTGATAAACAGCTTCCCATCGGCACCCACAACCAGCCATACCCAACCTGAGCCAAAACGTTTTACCCCGGCTTCTGCAAATTGTTTCCTGAAATTATCGAACGAACCGAAAGTCGCATTGATGGCATCGCCCAGCTTACCTAAAGGCACTCCTCCCCCATTTGGTTTCATGCAGTTCCAGAACATTTCGTGGTTCCAGTATCCGCCGGCATTGTTTTTTATTGCCGCCGGCTGGGTTGAAATATTCGCAAAAATAGCAACCATAGGTGTTTGCTCAAGGTCGGTGCCTTTAATAGCAGCTGCAAAATTATTGTAATATGCACGGTGATGCCTGTCGTAATGGATCTCCATCGTCATTTTATCGATGTAGGGTTCCAATGCATCGTAAGCGTATGGCAGAGGTGCAAATTTGTGGATCGATTCCTTCTGAGCTTTAAGGGCAAAAGGAATGGCTGCAAAAACCACGAGGTAAACCAGGATCTTCTTCATAATTATTTATTTAATATTGATTCGTAACGAGCCTGAACCACTTCCCAGTTTACCACATTCCAGAATGCTGAAATATAATCGGGGCGGCGGTTCTGGAATTTAAGGTAGTATGCATGTTCCCATACATCAAGACCCAGGATTGGAGTAGCGGGGCAATCTGAAGTATCCATTAGCGGATTATCCTGGTTGGCACTTGAACAAACGCACAAACTGTTGTCGGCTTTTACTGAAAGCCATGCCCAGCCGCTGCCAAAACGGTTTGCAGCTGCATCGTTGAATTTTGCTTTAAACTCTTCGAAAGAACCATATTTGACATTGATGGCATCAGCCAGTTTGCCCGTAGGAGCACCACCGGCATTAGGAGCCATGCTTTCCCAGAAAAGGGTGTGATTGTACAAACCGCCACCGTGGTTGCGCACAGGTGTCGGGAGTTTGCTTACATGGGTAAATATCTCTTCGAGAGGTGCGCCGTTCATTTCGGTCTCTTTAATGGCCGCAACAAACTTGTCGAAGTATGTTTTGTGGTGTTTTGTATAGTGGATCTCCATGGTCATAGCATCGATATGGGGCTCCAGTGCATTGAAAGCATAAGGTAATTCAGGAAATTGATAGTCCATTTTACTGTTCGTTTTATTGGGTTTTTATTATAGTTTAGAATCGATATAAAGAACAGCAACAGACATGAAAAGTTCACAGGTCCGGGTCATGATTTAACATTTTTAGGGAAAATGTAACGTAGAGACGCGATGTTCGCGTCTCATTTTATACAGAAACGCGATTTTCGCATCTCATTTTGTACCGAAACGCGAGCATTGTATCTGTACAAAACGGGATAGGAAATTTAGAATTCGGCGCCTATTTTTATATTTATCTGCCTCGGCGTAAGATAATTAGGCACTCCGTACTGGTTATTATTGAAATCGCGCACCCAGGTATAGGAAATGGTATTATCAACCTGCAACAGGTTAAGTATTTCGGCTGTAACCCACAGAGTTCTGAAACTTTTGAAGAAACCAGTTTTGGGGCGTAAAGCTTCGCCCCCGATAATTTGCTTGGATAAGCCTACATCAACCCGGCGGTAAGGAGGCAACCTGTGTGTATGGGTGTATAAGGGCGTATTGGGCGCTCCGGTAGGCAATCCGCTACCGAAATAAAGTCCCAGATTCATTTTAAAAGTTGGATTCATCGGCAGGTAATCCTGGAAAAACAGCCCGAATGTTACACGCTGATCGGTAGGCCGGGGTATATAGCCGGGATAAATTGTCGCTGAATCAACGCGGACGTTATCCACGGTAAAACCATCATGAATCACCTGTCCGGAAGCATTATAGTACTCAACATAAGAATCATCGTACAGGTCTTCCGATGTTTTCATCAACGACAGGCTTGCCCACGATTCCACGCCTTTTACAAAATCGCCGTTCACTTTCATGTCGATACCGTAAGCAAATCCTTTGGAACCGTTTATGCCAAGATATTGAATACGAACATTATCCACCTGGTAAGGAACCAGATCAGTTAAATGTTTGTAGTAAATTTCGGTTACAAATTTGAAAGGCCGTCCCCATGACATAAAATTCCAGTCGCTGCCGGCAACAAACTGAATCGATTTTTGCGCCAGCAGATCGGGATTTATCTCACCCTGCAGATTCCGCAATTCACGGTAAAATGGCGGCTGGTAATAATACCCGGCCGAAAAACGAAGCATGATGTCTTTTTCCCAATTCGGTTTGTAGGATAAACTAAAGCGCGGGCTTGCAATAAATTGCCTGTTATAATCCCAGTATTGAAAACGTATTCCTGCTGTAAATGCCATTGTCGTGGAATCTCCATTCATGGTCCAGGTGTTCTGTGCAAACGCTGTGTACCTGTTCGAGTTGATGTTGGCCGCTGTTTTCAGACGGTAATTCAATACAAAATTTGTCAAATTGCCAGGCTGACCCGGTGTCCCGGGATAGTTCGGAATAGAGAAACCCGCTGAATCAATCAGTTGCCATTCGCTTATATGGTCGTCGATCATTTCGTGCTGATATTTGATGCCCCATAAAGCATACGATTTCCCTTTGGAATAGCTGTAGCGATTTTCTGCATTTAAAACATTCATATGCAATTGGTTGCGTGCATGGTTAAAATACGCACCAACTCCTTTTGTTTCAACAACTTCAATTGAGTCACCGCTGCTGGGCTGGTTTTCGAGAAGAGCAATGTAGTATTGCGCCTGTATGTCGAAAGCTTCGGTTTCCATCGAATTATAAACGGAAGTGATCCATTTTACCTGGAAATTTTTGTTCACTTTTTGTGTCAATGTGATAGCTCCCAACTGGCTGTCATACTGGTCTGCCTCGCGGCCGTCGAAATAAATTGTAAGTCGTAAAGGGGTGGACAAGGTGCCGAATTTGGTTTCGCGCGATTCGGGCGTGAGGTTGTAGGTGTTCGACGAAACATATCCCAACACGCTTAGCTCCAGTTTTTCATTCAGATTGTAGGTGAACAACGATTGCAAATCCAGGAAAACGGGGCTATAACTGCCTTTGGTGTCCATAGAGTTAAGAAGGTACTGGTTGGTCTTATACCTTGCTCCTGTAAGGTATGTAAACCGTTTGTTCGGGCTTGTGCCTTCTATATGT
>CAIXAQ010000119.1 GCA_903917425.1 uncultured Bacteroidales bacterium | reverse complement strand
ACTACTTATTTATCAACGTGTACAAGCATTTTTTGTTAGCAACCGGCGTTTTTTTAAATTATCGCAACACTCTTACCGACAAACTGTTGATAAAGCAGGACAAATTGTTAACAACATAGAATTATGAAACTGATTAGTTACCCCAAAAGTTTTGCCAAGATTCGCCTGACTTTTTCCGGATCGATATAAACATAGCGTGGAATGTCAGTTTGTATATTCAGTATCAGTTCCAGTTTCTCCAGATTCGCATTTTGTTTAAAGCGATCAAACTTTTGTTCAGTAAGTTCAACAATATCAGTCTGTTCGGCTTCAATCATTTCCATTCCATTCTCAAGTTTAATATAGTAGATAATGTCGTTGAAGATTCCCAATAAGGAGCGACCCGAAGTATTTATATTACGGGCATATTGTTGCTGGGTACTATCCAATGTTGTATCGAGCAGCAGATCAGTAAAGCCGATAATCCCGTTGAGTGGTGTACGGAATTCGTGGCTAAGGTTGGCCAGGAATTCCGATTTTGTTTTATTTGCGGCCTCCGCACTTTTCAGGGCCAGGGTCAATGTTTGTTCTATCTCCTTTTGCTTGGTAATATCATAATTGGTTCCGTACATATGCATTGCTTTGCCGGATTCATCGCGCTGAACCTGTCCCAGTGCTTTGATATGGTGAATGGAGCCATCCTGCCATATTGCCCTGAATTCGGTATCGAACTCCTTTTCGCCGGTTAAAGCCATTTGTATGGCATTCTGTGCTCCTGAGACATCTTCGGGATGAACAGAGGCGAGCCAGGATTCGTAGACTCCTCCAAACCTGCCTTTTTCGATCCCGAACAGCTCAAACATTTTATCATCCCATACTAATATATTCTGTACAATATCGAGTTCCCAAATCCCTATTTCGCCCGCCCTGGTTGCCAAAGCAAAACGATTCGCTAAATGATTTACCAGATCTTCGGAAAGAATACGATCATGAATGTCGCTAATAAAGTTCAGGGTGGCAGGCTCGCCCTGCCAATCAATTTTAATTGAATACAGTTCGATCCATCTGATACTCAAATCACGTTTTAACATCCGGAACCGGAAACTATAACCAATCGGCTCACTTGTTAACTGCCTGAGGTAAGTGCTTAATAATAATTGTCTATGATCATTATGTATCAGGTCCATAAATGGCATGGAAAGGAGTTCCGCCTCAGAGTAACCCGATAATTCAGCAAACTTCGGATTGATAAATTTCAGCTTTTCACCCTGCGCTACAATAATACCAACGCTTGCAGATTTCACAAGGTTTTGATATTGTTGCGTACTCTCCTGTAGTTTTTTCTCAGCTTCCTTCCGCTCCGAAATATCATTCATCGCTATATGAACAGCCGGCAATCCATCAAAAATAATTGAGGTACCCTGGATTTCTGCATAACCTGCTTTCCCATCGGGTCGCACAAATGGAATCTCGATAGGTTGATTGCTCTCGTTACTTTGCATCGCCTCCTTGGTGCGCTTCGCAACAAGCTGATGAAAATCGGGGGGTGTCCAATCATAGATAGTCGTGCCTAGCAACTCATCTGCGTTTGTCAATCCGAACATCCGGATGGCTGCAGTATTCACAAAAATGACAATTCCATCCCGGTGTACCACATTCGCTATGGGCGAACGCTCCACTAAAATTCGGTAACGCTCCTCACTCTGCCTGAGTGCTTCCTCCGTTTTCTTCCGTTCTGTAATATCAGTAATAAAGCCATGCCATAATACAGCTCCATCGGCTTCGCATGTAGGTATTGCATCGCTGTAAAGGGTATGTATTGACCCATCATCAAAAATAACCCGGTATTCATGTTGCCAGGGGGTCAGGTTTTTAGCTGATTCCTCGGTCGAAACCGCTATGCCTTCGTAATCATCGGGGTGTAAATTTAAAAATGCTTTCGAACCATCCTCCAGAACCTCCTCGGGAGAAACTCCGCAGATTTTTGTAAACATCTCACTCGCATAAGGGAAACAGTAGGTGCCATCGGGCCTTAGGCGGTATTGATAAACAACTCCGGGAATCTGCCTGGTAATTAGCCGGAATCGTTCCTCTGACTCTTTTAATAAATTCGCCTGATTTTCCTTTTCTAGATTGACCTTTATTAATTCTTCATCACGATCAGCTTTCTCGATATTTCGGGTTTTAAGCTCTTCGACCATCATTTCAAGCATAATCTTGTGCACCTCCAACTCGTGAACGAGACGGAGCGCCTCCCATTCAGAGACAGGTGGAGGAGTTTTCAATTGCCGCTTTAACCAAATATCTTCAGCCTCCTGTCGCACGATTGAACTTTTT
>CAIXAQ010000118.1 GCA_903917425.1 uncultured Bacteroidales bacterium | reverse complement strand
TGCCGGGCTTGTAAACGGCTCAATTTATTCACATGTGTGGGGCGCTGAATACATTTTCGACAAAATGGAATTCCTGGCAGCCTATTTTTATGATATTCTTGTTTACTGCACGTTAGCCTTCCTGTTGTCGCTTATCGTCAAGAAAGCTGGTTTCATTATTATTGCGCTGTTTTTATATACCATCATGTTTGAGCCGATAGCTACCGCCATATTCCAGAATGCACCTTATTTCAGGGATGGGATTATGCCGGGAATTGTTCAGTATTTGCCAATTAAATCATTGAATAGCCTCATTCCTTTTCCTTTCAGCCGGTATATTTTTATGGAAATTGATGATTTTGTTCCGCTCAAAGCAATTATCAGCAGCACGGTATGGTTTGCCATTTATCTTTTTTCGATCGTTTTTATTTTGAATAAAAGGGATTTGAAATAAAATCAATTAGATGAATGTTGCTCTTCTTCAACTGCACAAACTGGTTAATGCTGGTCAGTGGATATTGGTTACTTAGCCGGTTTTACCCGATAAACTCCTGGTATTGGACAAGAGCAATAAAAGCAGTTGGAGTAAAAGTTACTCTGCTGCACATGACTGGATATCAACGTGGAAGAATAAAAAATATCAACATACAGGTCGATTTTTTACAGAGTTTCACTATCTTTACATATTCAGTATTGTACGAAAATAACCTTTCTTCGATGTTTTAATTTAACTTTAAACTTATTGTTATGGGAACGAAACATTTTTTTCTAACAAGTGTATTTCTGGTACTTATAACTTCAATAGTTGCCCAGGGAAACATGAAATTTGCCAGTGTCGATATACCTTACAAAAAATTTGTACTCGACAACGGGCTCACCGTTATTATTCACGAAGACCACAAAGCACCGGTAGTTGCTGTTAACATCTGGTACCATGTGGGTTCAAAAAACGAACTTCCTGGCAAAACTGGTTTTGCACACCTTTTCGAGCATCTTATGTTTAACGGCAGCGAACATAATAATACCGATTACTTTAAGGCACTCGATAAAATTGGGGCCACTGATCTGAACGGAACCACAAGCAACGACCGGACTAATTATTTTGAAACAGTGCCGGTTTCCGCCTTCGACCAGGTGCTGTGGCTCGAGAGCGACCGCATGGGGTACATGGTAAATGCCATCAACCAAAAGACCCTGGATGAGCAACGCGGGGTTGTGCAGAACGAGAAACGACAGTATGAAAATGAACCGTATGGTTTGGTTGATGAATACATGACGAAAAGTGTTTACCCCAAAGGACACCCTTATTCATGGACAGTCATCGGATCAATGGATGACCTGAGTGCTGCATCTTTAGCTGATGTTAAAGAGTGGTTTAAGACTTATTACGGTCCCAATAACGCAACAATTGCGGTAGCGGGAGATGTTAAAACGGAGGAGGCGCTTGAAAAAGTGAAAAAATATTTTGGCGGACTTCCGGCAGGCCCCCCCATTACCAAATACCAGGGATGGACCGCCAAACGAACAGGAACGCAAAGGCAATATATGCAGGACCGGGTAAATCAGCCCCGTTTATATAAAGTATGGAATATACCCGGAGATGTTACAGCGGAATCTAAAATTCTTGATCTGACCAGCATGGTAATGTCATTCAGTAAGACTTCACGGCTATATAAAAGACTGGTGTATGACGAGCAGATAGCCACTTCCGTTTATAGCTATGCTGACAGCCGCGAAATAGGCGGATTATTCACCATTGTAGCTGATGTTAAACCAGGCGTAGAAGTATCAAAGGTTGAAAAAGCTATAGACGAAGAAATCGCTCTTTTCATAAAAAAAGGGCCTACACAGGAAGAACTTGACCGTGTGAAAACCAATACATATGCTAATTTCATAAGGGGACTCGAACGGGTAGGTGGTTTTGGCGGAAAATCTGATCTACTGGCATCCTACCAGGTTTATTATGGTGATCCTGAATACTACAAAACCTGGTTAAAGCAACTGGAAGATTTACAATGTGCCGATTTACAGAGAGCTGCAAAAGACTGGCTGTCAGATGGCGAATATGTACTTGAAGTTCAACCTTTTGCAGAAGTGCAAAATACGGCTAAAGATGCCGACCGGACAACGATGCCCGTTCTGGGACCTGATGCCACACTGGTATTTCCTGCATTTCAGAGAACCACATTGTCGAACGGGCTTTCGGTTATATTAGTTCAGAGGAATAATATACCGGATGTGAAGATGCTTTTATCGTTTGATGCCGGGTTTTCGACAGATATTACTTCTGTTTCCGGCATTGCAAAACTTGCCATGAACATGATGGATGAGGGAACTAAGGATCGCAACTCATTGCAAATAAGCGACGAACTCAGCAAAATCGGGGCCTCGGTTTATTCATATTCCTCACTCGACGGATCGTATATTTCATTTAACAGCTTAAAATCGAATATCGATGCCGGTCTGAATGTTTTTGCTGATATTGTTAAGAATCCCACATTCCCGCAAAGTGATTTTGATCGTTTGAAAAAGGAGCAAATTGTTGGCATACAGCGCGAAAAAGTCGAACCGACCGGCATGGCTCTACGGCTGTTGCCTAAGTATTTATACGGAGAAGGACATCCTTACTCGCTCCCGTTAACCGGTTCGGGAACTGAAGCCAGTGTTAATAGTATTACCCGGGAACAACTTATAAAATTTCATGAAACATGGATCAGGCCGAACAATGCTACTCTGATTGTTGGCGGAGATATTTCCCTGGATGAACTTAAACCCAAACTCGAAAAACTGCTCGGCGACTGGGAAAAAGCTGATGTGCCGACCAAGAAAATCGCAACAGTTCCGGCGCTTTCAAAATCTGTTATCTATCTTATGGATAGGCCCGGTTCGGTACAATCGCTTTTTATAGCCGGAAACCTGATTAAACCATACGGGCAATATAACGAACCTGCTCTTTCGATAACAAACAGCATTATAGGAGGCGAGTTTACCTCAAGGATCAATATGAATATCCGCGAAGATAAACACTGGAGTTACGGAGCGATGACATTCGTATTCGATGCAAAAGGACAACGGCCTTTCATAGTTTACACCTCCGTGCAAACCGATAAAACAAAAGAAACACTCCAGGAAATCTATAAGGAACTGAACGCTTATGTTACTTCAAACCCGGCTACGGATGAAGAAGTAACCCGAAATCAGAAAAACAAGCTACTTCAGATACCCGGCAGCTACGAGACTACAAATTCAGTGGTTTACGCCATAGACCAGATTGTTACCTACGGATTAAAAGACGATTATTTCGCCGAAAATGCCCGCAAGTTAAAATCCGTACAAACAAAAGATATACAGGAACTGGCTTTGGAAACCATAAAACCGGACCAGATGGTCTGGGTGATTGTCGGCGACAGATCTGCTGTAGAAGCACCACTTAAAGAAGCCGGTTACGAAATCAGGCTGATAGATGCCGATGGAAATCTTGTAAAATAAGCCTGGCTTTTTCATTCCATGAGTTCAGACCGGGAAAGAAGATCTACACGAACGGGAGTAATTCTAGTTTGCGATATGGGAATCCTGTTGTTTGTCCCTGAAGGTACATAATACCTTTACGAATAGCGAATAGTGTATTTCGCAATATCTTTCAGGTATTTAAAAAACTGAAAACAGGAAGACAAGTGTCTACTCATGTCTTTTCACATCTGTTCCGACTGAACTTTTGAACAATGATGGGTCTTCTTTCAGAGGTTCCGCCATCTTTATTTCTTCGACCTCAATCTTATGCTTGATAATCTGGACAGAATATCCATTTGGAATTATTTTGTTCCCATGGGTCTCGGCAAAAACCCGGGTAAATTCGGCACCAAAATAGAGTATGATGGCTGAGTAATAAACCCATACAAGTATCAGGATTACCGAGCCGGCGGCTCCATACCATGAACCGATGGCAGAACGGCCCAGGTAGGCACCTATCGCAAATTTCCCGATCATAAAAAGACCAGCAGTAAACGATGCCCCGATAAGGCAATCGCGGAGAGCCAGTCGCCCATCGGGAAGGGTTTTGAAAATTAAGGTAAACAAAAGTGTTATTATTCCAAAAACAACCAGCAAATTGGATGCATAAATCAAATAAACTATGTCCTTCGGGAAAAATCCTGCAAGCCTGTTGTTCAGAATATCCATCAACGAATTTATTATTAAGCCAACCAGCATTAAAAAACCTACAGATCCTATCATAGAGAAAGACATGAGGCGGTTTTTAATAAATTTGATCAGTCCGCGTTTAGGTTTCGCTTTGAGGCCCCATATGAAATTTACAGAATCCTGTATCTCGGCAAATACCCCGGAAGCTCCGATAAACAAAATGATTATGCCAAAGGTGGTTGCAAATGCTGATGTATGCGAAAGTTTTACATTTTTGATAATTTCCTGTATCTGAATGGCTGCTGAGTTGCCTACCAACCCGTTTATTTGTCCGAAAAGTTCGCCCCGAACGGCTTCGGCTCCAAAAAAGAATCCTGATGTACTTATGATAATAATTAGCAGCGGTGGCAATGAGAAAATAGTATAATACGACAAAGCGGCGGCCAACTTCATTCCGTCGTCTTCTGTAAATCCGTTATAAGTCTTTTTTAGAAGATGAAAGAGCCATTTTACTTTAACTCTTATTCTAAGTTTGTCGATATGGTTCATCTTGCCGGTTGTTTATGCTTTTTAGGAGATTGTGATGTTATAAAAAAGAGTTTCTGGTTTCTGGGTTTCTGGTTTCAG
>CAIXAQ010000117.1 GCA_903917425.1 uncultured Bacteroidales bacterium | reverse complement strand
GTATAGAAATATTAATCGCTCCCCTTATCTCTTTGTCACCCTTTCTCCCCTCGCCCAGTCACCCCTCACCTTGTCCCCCTGTTTCTCCTCGCTCAGTCGCCCAGTCTAACCCTACAGCCTCCAAGCCGCCAGTCGTCGTCCGAATTCTTTCCAATCGCTACCGTGACGTGATGAAGCATGTGTCATAGTTTGTTCTATATCATTGAGTTGCGAAGTATATTCAACAAAAGCTGCCACAAGTGCGAGGTTCTCGCAGTCGTAGGCACATTCAGCTTCAGAGAGCAGAAATTTCTGGTTATCCTCGATAAAATGGGTGTTGTAACCCCCTTTGCGGAAATCGGGAGCATCCATGATCCGTTCGAGGAATTTGATTGATGTTTTCACCCCGCTGATTTTATACTCAAAAAGGGCGCGTCGCATACGCTCAATGGCCTCGTCGCGGGTTTTGCCCCACACTATCAGTTTGCTGATCATAGGATCGTAATAGATAGGAATGGTATAACCTTCGTAAACGTAGCCATCGCAGCGCACTCCAAGTCCGAGGGGCTCAGTGATATGTGTAATGGTTCCGGGATTGGGCATAAAATTATTATCAGTGTCCTCGGCATAGATACGGCATTCGATGGCATGGCCAAACTGCCGTAAATCTTCCTGCCTGAAAGGCAAAGGATTACCTTCAGCAATACGAATCTGTTCTTTTACCAGGTCAACACCTACAACGCGTTCGGTAATAGGATGCTCGACCTGAAGACGGGTGTTCATTTCGAGAAAATAGTAGTTGAGTTTATCATCCATAATAAACTCTATGGTTCCGGCACCTTCATAATTTGCAGCCTTGGCAGCGGCAACCGCGTGGGCACCCATTTCGGCCCGCACTGCTGGTGTCATGATAGGCGAAGGCGTTTCTTCAACTACCTTCTGGTGACGACGCTGAACCGAACATTCGCGTTCAAAAAGATGGACGGTATTGCCCTGGCTGTCGGCAAGTATTTGAAATTCAATATGGTGTGGCGAATCTATGTATTTTTCGATGTAAACGGCATCGTTACCAAAAGCGGTTTTTGCTTCGGAACGGGCTCCACGCAAGGAACTCAGGATCTGGGATTCTTCCTTCACCAAACGCATACCCTTACCTCCTCCGCCTGCCGATGCTTTGATCATAACAGGAAGCCCGATCTGCTTAATGGTTTCTAGAGCTTCGTCTTCGCTGGTAACAGCATCGGTGGTACCGGGAACAACGGGAACCCCGGCTTTTATCATAGTGCGCCGGGCGGTAATTTTATCGCCCATACCCAGGATCGCTTCGGGTGAGGGGCCGATAAAAATGATACCTTCCTGCTGGCAGCGCCTTGAAAATTCGGCATTTTCCGAAAGGAAACCATACCCGGGATGAATGGCATCGGCCCCCGATAATTTGGCCACTTCCAGAATCTTTTCGATCTTCAGGTAGCTTTCGTTGGATGGGGATGGACCGATGTGGTAGGCTTCGCCTGCATATCTTACATGCATTGAGGTTCGGTCAGCATCAGAAAATACGGCCACAGTGTGTATGCCCATTTCGCGGCATGAACGTATGATTCGCACTGCAATTTCGCCACGGTTGGCGATCAGTACTTTTTTAATTGGTTTTCGCTCCATTTAAAAGGCTTCGATGATACACAAATAATAAACTGATACAGAAAACTATAACAACAAACAGCTAATGCAAAAAAGTTGTTCATCCGTTAGCCTGATCGGCTGCAAATATAGATAATTTTCTAATATATGAAAAGTGTTGTATATGAATAATCGAAAGGGAATTTTCTTCAACAGGAATTATAGTTGACTTTTTTGAAGCAGGTAGAAGGTTGATGGGTTGATAGGTTGATGGGTTGATAGGTTGATGGGTTGATGGGTTGAT
>CAIXAQ010000116.1 GCA_903917425.1 uncultured Bacteroidales bacterium | reverse complement strand
TTATTCGCCAGTTGCTTCAGGTTCAGCCGGTTTTCAAGCTATGATCATTTGCCCGTGCAGTATGGGTACTTTAGGGAGGATTGCTTCCGGCGTTTCCAACGACCTGATGACCCGTGCTGCCGATGTAATGCTGAAAGAGCGTCGGAAACTCATCCTAATTGCCCGCGAAACCCCTTTAAACCTTATCCACATCAACAATATGAAAACGATTACCGAAGCAGGGGGGATAATTTGTCCGGCAACGCCCTCGTTTTACAGCCGTCCGAAAACTATGGAACAACTTGCCGCAACCGTTACCAACCGGGCTTTAGCTTTGGCGGGTCTGGAAATTGATGGATTCCGCTGGGGAGTATAAAAATGTAGAGACGAATCGGTCTTTCATTATCTCTGAAATCATACCTTTGATACAGGAAATGATACTGCAACTGAACCAGTGATCTAAAAACCTGATTATTCATGCTGGAATACGACCCAAAAATCCTGCTCGCATTCGCCGAGACTTTGAGCGGCAACCGCGAAATACTCGACTGGCTGATGAAAAACGGCTATCCCGAACTTGGGTTTTTAAGCATGTGCATGCGCGGCAACGAAGATGCATTTGGCTGGTTGATGAAAAATGGGTATCCGCATTTTGGAGCTTTGGATCGTGCCATTGATGGTGATAAAAACGCGTATTTCTGGCTGGTAAAAAATGATTTTCAATTGCTGGCTTTTCTGGCTGATGCCTGCCATGCCGAACCCACAGCCATCGATTATTTTAATCGAAATAACCTCCCCATATTTCTGCTTATCGCCCGGAAGTTCATTGCTTTCCGCGACAGCCAGTTCTTTGATTATCACAAAAGGCAATCCTGATTTTTGTTGAAAGTACTTTAATACCCCACTATTACAGAAAGCATATAACACAACATGCTTTTAATCAGGACTATATATGTAATGTCAAAATAATAATAAATTTTTTAAAGTAAATTCGTTACTTATTCGTCTTCCTGTATATATGGTAGATTTAATCACATTATCGCCGATGACAAAGCAGCAAAGGATACTGCAGGCTGTACAGAATTATGGAGGGCAATTATTCAGTTTTATCCGGAGCCGGGTTAAAACCACCGAAGATGCCGAAGATATTTTGCAGGATGTTTGGTACCAGTTAAGTTCGCTTATCGACATTGAACCTATCGAACAACTCAGTTCGTGGCTATACCGGGTTAGCCGCAACAGGATTGTTGACAAACAACGTAAACTCAAACCTCAATCTCTGGAAGAACTTGCTTACGAGGACGAAGATGGAGAAATGAATTATCCTGAAGCCTTGCTTGCCGAATACAGCAATCCTGAAACAGAATTTGAGCGTGCGTTTATCAGAGATAGGTTTTTTGCTGCACTGAACGAACTACCTGAAAAACAAAGGGATGTCTTTATCTGGAATGAACTGGAAGATATGACTTTGCAGGAAATAGCTGATAAAACCGGTGATAATATTAAAACGATCATTTCGCGAAAACGCTATGCAGTGGCGCATCTGCAGGAGTGGCTTCAAAACATGTAAAATCAATTAATAACAATTTAAAAAGTAGAAATCATGATGTGTTGTAGTGAAAATAGAGGAAAGAATTTCTGGATTAAGAGAGCCATTTTCATTCCTATTGCAGTGGCAGCCGGAGTATTTGTTTTTGGAAGCCTTGTTATGTTCCTGTGGAACAGCCTGTTGCCGGCAATATTAGGCGTCAGCGTTATTACATTCTGGCAGGCTCTGGGAATTCTTGTTCTCTCAAAAATTCTATTCGGCGGATTCCATGGCGGTCGTGGACACCACCACAGTGGTCATCATATGAAAAACAAATGGATGCACCTCAGCCCCGAAGAAAGGGAAAAAATGAAAGATGAATGGAATACTTGTTGTGGCTCCAAGTCGAAGGCAGAATAGTAATTTTTATTCTTTCTATTAAACAAACAGCGCGTTGTTACTCACAATGCGCTGTTTTTGGTTGTGCCTGCAGGCAAGTGCTGTATCGGAATTTTCGTGAATCTCCTTTAGGTACTTTATTCTAAATGGGAGAAAAGCTTTCAGTCGCGACATTAACTTCTATATAATTTTGGTTCTGCCACGAATTGAATTAGTTCGCAAAAGACCGAAGTCAGAAGTCTGGAGAAAATGCTGATTTAAGATTTAAGCAATCCTATCGAAGACGGCTTGAGAAATGTAAATGGCCAACCCGGTAACGCATTCATGTGATAAGATAAGTTTTCAGAGTAACTTCCGTCTACCGACTTCCGGCATTTTTATCTGACCTACTAGGTTAACAGTAGAACCGAAATTGGATAGGATTTTTACTAAATATCAAAACTACCATGAAGCAACATCATGAATATCCAAATGGAGAACCTGAGGCTCGTTCAACACCAAACTGGGGCTTTGCCTACTTCTATCGATTTTCTAATAAAAGTCAAAATTCGGGCCAATGCAGATTTGATTATGAACACGGATGAACACGGCTAAAAGAATAGCATCAAGGTGCTTTTTTTTTGAACAAAGTTGCTGATCTCAGAATCAGGATTCTAGTATTACCATGATTTTTACCCGTGAAATATTCCAGAAAAAACAAATAGCTTTTGACCTTATAAATCATCTCTTTTTGTAAGTTTGCCTGAGTTTTTAAATGTCTTAGGCAAGTGTTTCGCTGGCTGTTCTATCCATTGAATCGTACTGTTTAAAACGTTTAAATAACATATAATCAATGTCTTAATTAATTTTATGTTAAATATAGCATTGTTCGGCCCACCCGGTGCAGGTAAAGGCACACAGTCGGAATTCCTTGTAAGCAAATACAACCTGTTTTATATTTCAACGGGTGATCTTTTGCGCAAAGAAATCGCCGGCAAAACCAGGCTGGGATTGGAAGCGCAAAGCAGTATCGCCTCCGGGGGACTGGTTTCGGACGAGATTATCGTTCAGGTCATCGAAAAAACTATTACCGATAATCCGGATTCCAATGGGTTTTTGTTCGACGGGTTTCCCCGTACCTATATCCAGGCGTATATTCTTGAAGGCCTGATGCTGAAGCTGAACACTTCGTTAAATTGCCTCATAAGCCTTATCGTGGCTGAAGAAGAATCAGTAAAAAGGCTCCTGAACAGGGGCAAGACCTCAGGCCGTAGCGACGACAACGAAAAAATAATCCGCAACCGGCTGAAGGAATACAACGAAAAAACACTCCCGGTCCTTCAGTTCTACCGGGATAAAGGAATCTATCGCGAGGTAAACGGAATTGACACCATCGAAAATGTAAACCTGTCCATCACAAAAATTATTAACGACGAACTGAGTAAAAGCCTGTTCAACATTGTACTTTTCGGTTATCCCGGCTCCGGTCGCGGATCACAGGGCAAAGCCCTGGCAAAGGAATTCGGACTCGAATATGTAGCCACCGGGGCTATGCTCGAACAGGAAATTGCGGCTGATTCCGAAACAGGAAGAAAAATAACCGATCTGTACGAAAATGGCCGACTGGTGCCTGATGAAATTGTAGTTCAGCTGATTGAGAAGAAACTTGCAAATTCGGGCGGTGTAAAAGGATTTATCTTTAAAGGATTTCCCCGGACATTGGTACAATCCTATATTCTGGATGGCTTGCTCAAGAAATACGGTTCATCAATCTCGAAAATCATCGAGATCGAAGTGCCGACACTCGAACTGATAAGCCGCCTCGACGAAAGAAGCAAAACGGCCCATTGCATGCCTTACGACAACAGTACTTCAAAAATTGTAAAACGCCTGCAGGAACACGAAACAAAAACAGTACCGGTAATCGAAAAATACAACCAGCTTCACGGTGTTATCAAAATTGACGGCCAGGGTACTTTCGACGAAGTTTTTACACGAATTTCAGCTGCCATCGAAAACGGCTTTAAAAACCTGAGATAGCTGCAGTTCAATTAAACAGGTTTTTTAAATTACCCTGCAAAATTTTCTTTTAGTCTGTTCAGTCTGGGTAAATATTTGTTTTTCAACAATATGTCCAACCTGGCGGTAAGCATTTTTAAATTGCACAATACAAATTCAGATCATTAATCAAGTTCATTACCTTTGCTGTTAGCCACGGTAGTTTTGCGTTCAAACTACCATCACTTCTTTCCTCTGATAAAATTCCTTTTTTCAGAACCTTAACTGATTAGAAACAAAAAATAACTCTTAAAATATAAAGACTATGTTCCCTACTGTTAATCCAACTGCCACAAAAGCGTGGAAAGAACTTGAAGAATACTTCGAAACCTTTAAAGGCACTCAAATGATAGAGCTTTTTGCGGATGATGCCCGGCGTTTTGAGAACTATTCGGTAAAATTTGAAGATATATTGGTCGATTTTTCGAAAAACATCCTTGATGACCACGCTCTCTCACTTCTCATGCAACTGGCCAGGGAATGTGGACTGAAAGATGCCATCAGAAGCCAGTTTACCGGCGAACCTATCAATAAAACCGAGGGTAGGCCCGTACTTCATACAGCATTGAGAAACAGGGGCACAAACCCGGTTTTTGTTGATGGGAAAAATGTTATGCCCGACGTACATGGTGTGCTCGAACAAATGAAAATGTTCTCCGAAAGTATTATAAGCGGCTCGTGGAAAGGCTATACCGGCGAACCTATAACTGACATCGTTAATATCGGAATCGGCGGTTCCGACCTGGGCCCGCTTATGGTAACCGAAGCGCTGAAACATTACCAGAAAGATAATATCAAACTCCATTTTGTTTCCAATGTTGACGGCACACACATAGCCGAAACGCTCAAACTTGTGCATCCTGAAACGACACTATTTATCATTGCTTCCAAAACATTTTCCACCCAGGAAACCATGACCAATGCCGAATCAGCCAGGGATTGGTTCCTGATGAAAGCCGGAAATACAGACTTTGTTAAGAATCATTTCGTTGCACTTTCGACCAATGCAAAGGCTGTAGCTGATTTTGGCATCGACACCCGCAATATGTTTGGGTTCTGGGATTGGGTGGGCGGACGATATTCACTCTGGTCGGCAATTGGGCTTTCCATCGCCTGCGGCATAGGTATGGAAAATTTCATTGAATTGCTCGAAGGTGCTTATGCGATGGATATGCATTTCGCAGAAACGGAGTTTGAGCAAAACATTCCCGTAATCCTTGCTTTGATCGGAATCTGGTACAACAATTTTTACGGATGCGAAACGGAAGCCATTTTGCCGTACGATCAGTATTTGCATCGTTTTGCCGCCTATTTCCAACAGGGAAATATGGAAAGCAACGGCAAGTACATCGACCGCAACGGCAAGAAAGTCACATACCAGACCGGCCCGATTCTTTGGGGCGAGCCGGGAACCAACGGGCAGCATGCATTTTACCAGTTGATCCACCAGGGAACAAAAATGATTCCCTGCGACTTTATGGCTCCGGCCATCAGCCACAATCCCATTGGCGATCACCATCCAAAACTGCTGGCAAACTTCTTTGCACAAACCGGGGCTTTAATGCTTGGCAAAACCGCCGCACAGGTCGAAACAGAATTGAAATCGGCCGGTAAAAGCCAGCCCGAAATTGACGAACTTCTACCATATATGGTTTTTGAAGGAAATATTCCGACCAATTCTTTTCTTTTCAGGAAACTCACGCCCCGGACACTTGGCAGCCTCATCGCGATGTACGAGCAAAAGATTTTTGTCCAGGGTGTGATCTGGAATATTTACAGTTTCGATCAGTGGGGCGTTCAATTAGGCAAACAACTGGCAAACATTATACTTCCCGAACTGCAGGGCAATGCCGAAGTTGACAGCCTTGATGCCTCCACGAACGGACTTATCAACGAATACAAAAGGATGAGATAAAAACCTGGATTAAATTTCCTTATTTCTTGCCAAGAAGCTCCGAATTAAAACCGGGGCTTTTTTGTTGCAGGCCTCCAGGTTGAGTTGCCTGACAACAATTATCTTATCGATTCCCGGAAAGACAGATTGACATTTCCTGTTGTCATTTTGTCGCAAGTAATAAAAATGATATGTATGTTAATGCCTGATATACAGTATCATAAAGAATCTTTGGCAATTCTGTAATTTTGGTATTTTTTTTGTTTCCCGCTTTTTGAAATTAACTCAATTTGTTTAACCAATCAAAAAAGGAGGCTATCATGTCACTAATTAAAAGAGAAAGTAATCTGCCAACATGGTCGAATTTCTTTGGAGATTTTTTAAACCGTGATTGGTATGACTGGTCAAATCAGCATTATTCCTTAACCAACACCACACTGCCATCGGTGAACATCAAAGAGACAGAAGATGAGTTCTTTGTTGAGATGGCTGCCCCGGGAATGGCAAAGGATGATTTCAAGATCGAGCTTGAGAACAATCTGCTTACCATCTTTTCGGAAAAGCGATCAGAAAAGGAAGTAAATGAAAAAGAGCGGATTTCGAGGCGCGAATTTAGTTACCAGTCGTTCAGCCGTTCATTCGTTTTGCCTGCAATTGTCGAAAACGAGAAAATTGCTGCAAAATACGAAAATGGCATCCTCTCAATCAACATTCCCAAGAAGGAAGAGGCTAAACCGAAACCTACCAGGCAAATCATGGTTTCGTAAAACTAAAACCGGCCGGAAACGACCGGTTTTTTTATTTTATTAAATGTGAAAAACCTTTCTTTTGGCATCAGCGTCAGACAGGTAGCAGAACATTTTTTAAATTTTCCCGAAACAGCTTGACTGATAATGTATTAATTGTAATTTTATCGAAATTTTAATTGACCCATTTATGAAAAATTTACTCTCCATTATCTCTTGTATAATCCTATTTTCGAACATGTTAACTGCACAGGATGCTGCTCAGTGGCGCGGGAAAGACCGCGATGGCGTTTATCATGAAACCGGCTTGCTCAAATCATGGCCGGCTGAAGGACCGAAGCTTTTATGGCATTATGATAACATTGGCGACGGATTTGCAACTGCATCTGTTGTGTCGCACGACCGGATTTTTACCGCCGGAGTAATTTATGGCAAAGGAACTATTTTTGCTCTCTCCCTCGATGGAAAGCTGCTGTGGAGCACCCCTTACGGCGACGAATGGGTCGAAAGTTATCCCGGATCCCGCTCCACGCCTTTGTATAATGATGGAAAAGTTTACCTGATGAGTGCACTCGGAAAAATCGTTTGCCTTTCGGCAGACAATGGAAACCTGCTTTGGTCGGTTGACATTATGAAAGATTACGATGGCAGGAACATCGTGTGGGGTGTTACCGAAAACCTCCTCATCGATGGGGATAAACTTTTTTGTACAGCGGGTGGAGTAAAGGATAATGTGATTGCGCTCAATAAAAATACCGGAAAACTTATCTGGAGCAACGCCGGCAACGGCGAAATAAGTGCTTACTGTTCGCCTGCAATTATAACATTGCCAACACGGAAAGTTGTTGTTACCATGACCGAAAAGTCCATCCTCGGCCTGGATGCCGAAACCGGCAAAAAATTATGGAGTTACGAGCAGATCAATATGTATGCAGTTCATG
>CAIXAQ010000115.1 GCA_903917425.1 uncultured Bacteroidales bacterium | reverse complement strand
GTTGATAACGCTTTAATCTTCGTGAATATTCCTTCGACCGTGGGAGACGCAGATCATCAGATACTTACCAATGCCGCATCTATTGAAAATAAAGGCGTCGAAATGATGCTCAACTGGAAAACCCAGGTCAATACAAATTTTTCGTATTCCGTAAGCGGAAATATCACTTTGAACAAGAATACTGTTGTAGGGCTAAACGGGGGTGAACCTATCTGGGGTGGAAATATAGGTGCAGCGCAAGGGTTTACCACTTATACTACCAATGATCATCCTATAGGCAATTTCTATGTTCTTAAGGTATTGGGAGTGTTCCAGTCCGACCAGGAAGTACTGGATTACAAGGACCCTAACGGAACCATCATTCAGCCAACTGCCCAGGCAGGTGGGTTTAAATACTGGGATAAAAACAACGATGGAAAAATTGACGACAAAGACCGTGATTATGCAGGTTCATATCAGCCCAAGGCATACTTTGGATTGAATTCGAGCGTTACATATAAAAACTGGGATCTTGGCCTTGATATTTATGGAAATGTCGGCAACCAGGTTTACAATGGGAAACGGGCTATCCGTATTAACGGTAAAGACAATATTGAATCAGCCCTTGTCTACAGTCGCTGGAATGGAGCCTCTAATCCAAGTCAGACCGAGCCTGCTGCCAATACCGGTAACCTGCTGGCATCCGATTACTTTATTGAATCGGGAAGTTTTGTCAGGATCAACAACTTAACGGCAGGCTATTCGCTTTCGAGTGCCGTGCTGACTAAACTCAAAATTAAGAGTTTACGCGTATTCATTACAGCCCAGAACTTGTATACTCTGAAAAAATATTCAGGCTTTACAGCTGAACTTTCAGGTAGCCCGCTTGATTCGGGAATCGAGCTGAGTTCCTATCCTACCACTCGTACCATTGCTTTGGGATTAAATTTGAATTTTTAACCTTTAACCGGCTTCGTTATGAAAAAGATATGTTTCTCATTTTTCCTGATTACAGTTGTTCTTGCTTCATGTTCAAAAGCATTTCTTGATGTCCCTGTACAAGGAGGGGCAACTACTTCATCCGATCCGGACCTGGCTACAAAACTGGTTACCGGTTCATATAACAGTCTTCTTCAGGGCGACTCCTGGGGCTCGGGCGATGTGCATGGATTTGCATTTCTTTCGGTAACCAATATTGCATCCGACGATGCCGACAAAGGCAGTACTGCGGATGACCAGAAAGTCCCGGTTGGCGATATTGATGATTTTAACCTGACCGCAACCAATAAATTTGCTGAAACGCTCTGGAGCGGTCATTACAATTCAATAGGTACTGTTAATCAGGCTTTGCTCGCCCTGAGTACAGCCAGTATCGACAATACAACCAAAACTCATTTAATAGCCGAAGTCAGGTTTTTAAGGGGATACCTCTACTTTAACCTGGTAAGGATGTACGGTGATGTACCTCTTGTGCTTCGCGTTCCTAAAGATCAGACGGACGCAAATAATGATCCCGCGTTCCAGACGCGTGCGAATAAACAAATCGTTTATGATACCATTATTGCCGATTTGCAGTTCGCTGCCAATAACCTGCCGATGCGTTCGTCTTATGCCATGGGTCATGCCAACAAAGGAGCGGCTGAATCCTTGCTGGCTAAAGTATACATGTATCTTCAAAACTGGCAGAAAGTATATGAACTGACGAATGACGTGATAAGCTCAAAACAGTATAGTTTAGTTGATTATACTACGCTGTGGAGACAAAAAGGCGACAATTGTGCTGAATCAATATTTGAAATTGAAACAGGCAGTTACAATAACAGTAACCTGGGTGTAAGTAATTATACTGCTTGTCAGGGCGTAAGAGTCGGGGGTCTTGGTGGCTGGAACGACCTGGGCTGGGGTTTCTGCAATCCCACCAACAGTCTTATCAATGCTTATGAACCCGGTGATTTGCGTAAAACTGCAACCATTAT
>CAIXAQ010000114.1 GCA_903917425.1 uncultured Bacteroidales bacterium | reverse complement strand
GTTAGTTCCCAACCGACTAAATTGCTGATCGACATCGGATAGGAGAGGTAAAAGGGTAGTGACTTTGTCAGTAAATGTAAATTCCGAAACTTTTGTTGTAAGCCGCCATTCACAATGGAATCCTTTATCCCGCAATAATTTTATTACTTCTGCAGAAATTTGGGAATCTGGAGATGGACCGTACGAAAAATGAGGAAGCATTACAATCTTTTGTCCTATCCGGCAAGCTCCAAAAGTAGTGGCTATTCCCTTATCGTCTATAAATTCGAGGCTAATAGCTTCCCATCCAAAAGTGAGGGCTATAATTCCGGGCAAACATCCGTTTTCGGCAATAGTCAAAATACTGCCAGTCGCGGGGAGAGAATTGCCGGCTCCGGAATTCGGGAGAATATTGAGAATCATTTTAATATTGCAGTAAATGCACTTTTACAAGTAATCTTCACCAGCGAAATCGGAATGAATAGGTTTTTATTCCAATTGAATAAGATTTCAGCAAAACAGGAAGTGGTGAATTTTCAGGAAATAGTTTTAACTGATGATTTCAGGCTGTTTTTTACCAATTTCCAAAATAGCCAACCAGGGAAAAACCCCAGACTATTTGCGAGTTCGTCAGTCATATCAAAGGATCGGCCAAGAGGGCTGTAGAGTTGCAAAATTTCCATAAACAATCCCCAACTTACAACAAAAAAGAAAGGGATCAATAGCCTGATTCCTGCGAATTTATCTGCCCACGCCCATAGTACAAGAAATGTTAAACCTGAATACATTCCGGCATGAATTAGTTTGTCGGCATTCGGAAATAATTCAATATCCGGCAATCCATCAGAAGGCCAGATACTTAGCAGGGTGATTAAAGTCAAATAAGCAAATAAAATGCTCTTTCTTATCATATTCATATTTTTACAACAGTCAAGCCTGGTAAAGATTTACCATCAAGGACTTAGCCGGAGATAATACAGGAAATAGCAGAAACAGAACGGACCGAAACCAGTTATTTGAAAACTTGTATCATTTCGTTTTATTCAAAGTCACACCTCCTGAAGATTTACGATTTTTCAAAATACCTTTTCATTCCACCATATTTTTCCACCCAAATTACCCATAAAATAAAGATTACCAGGTAGTAAACCGGTCTGAGAATCCACATATGAATGAAATCCCAGTTTTGAGGCCAATAGATCATGGCAAAGCTTAAGGCTACAATGCGTAAAATATTTACCAGGAAAATGGAAACCATTCCCATCGGGATGTACCAAAGTTTTTGTTTCCAAGGACCTGGAAATAAAAGAAATAACACCAAAACCTGCCACATTTGTTTAAAACCGGAGCAACTTTCGTTTACGTTTATAGCTGTATTATTCGCATTAAAGTGAATCACATTCGGTGTATACATTTCAATATCCATCCCGAAAATATGTCCGTCTAACCAGGCACTTGCAACATAAATGGTTTCTGCAAGCCAGTTAGCTATAGATGTAAAGGCTGATGTACTATAAATCCATCCGCTGTTTGCCCACCAAAGTTCATGAAAACCATAAGTGATAACCACAAACAGTGCTACATCAATCATTGGCCATAAGCGATTTTTCGAAATGTATGTTTTAAATTTTTCTATCATTTTATTCTTTTTTAGCGTGCTAAGATATGCAGTATCCTGATAATTTCCATATTCATCAATCCAATACCTGATAATATTTTAAAGTTCCGATTACCGACTGTTGTAATAAGTAGTTAAAATCGTTTTACTAAGAACGGAAATGAAACCTAAATTAAATTTCAAAAGGCATTTTACTTTTTTACGGGCCTGTTATCTTATTTGATTAACAAGTGTTTACTTATTTTTGCCAGGTACATATAGACAAATATCCCAACTACAGCACCACACAAGTTGGCAAGCATATCCGAAAATTCGAGTGATCGGCCATTTGCCATGATGCGCTGCATAATTTCCATGAGTACTCCCCACAAGAATACGCCAACCAGAAGCATAGAATACGATGCCGATTGTTTTCGTTTTATATCCAGACTCCAGCAAGCTATGAACCCAAGTCCAAAATACATACAGAAATGGACCACCTTATCTTCGCCTGAAAAGTATGGAATGTCAGGCAGATCGGAGGTTGGCAACAGCGAAAGCAGCACAATCAATACAAGATAAAATAGCCCAATGATTCTTCGCAGCCAAGGTCGGATGGTGAAAATTCGTTTCATTTTAGTTTGGAAAGCAATATTGTTAGAAATGGAAAAAGCGGCCGAAACCGCAGTTGTGGTTTGTGAGGGATTTGGAATTGATGATTTACGATTTCGGATTTACGATTTACGATTGCTGATTTCGGATTTACGAATAACGAATAACGATTATCAGTTTCCATTCCAGTTAACCGCCTCCCAGGTACCAACGATATAATTTATTGATTCCATCTTCTGTTTTAATTTTATGATGCCAGCCCAATTTATGCAGTTTCGTCGGATCGGTGAGTTTACGAAGAGTACCGTCAGGTTTTGATGAATTGAACACTATTTCACCTTTAAATCCAATAGTGTCTTTGATCAGATAGGCTAAATCCCTGATGCTTACCTCTTCACCTGTACCTATATTGATGTGAGTATTTCTGATTTCTTTGGATCCGGATTGTTCAACAGTTGCATGATTGAAAGATGAAACATCTGCAAAATCAATATTTTCCATTAAGAATACACAGGCATCTGCCATCTCTTCACTCCAAAGGAATTCGCGGAAAGGAGTACCTGTTCCCCAAATCTCGACTTTTACACTTTTAGGATCGGTTTCGCCTGAATCTGAAACTAATTTTGTGGTAATGCCATACTTGCTTAATTTATCAAGTATTTCCACTTCAGAACTGTTCCCTTGCACTCCTTCGATGGGACGATTATCCAGATCTATCCTGATTGCCTTCCAATTATTTTCTGCAAGGCATTTGCCAAGGTGTATTTTGCGTATCAATGCCGGCAACACGTGGCTGGTTTCCAGGTTGAAATTATCATTTGGACCATATAAATTGGTAGGCATCACGCTTATGAAGTTAGTCCCGTACTGGAGATTGTAACTTTCACAGAGTTTTATCCCGGCAATCTTGGCAATAGCATAAGGTTCGTTGGTATATTCGAGGGGGCCGGTCAGCAGGCATTCTTCTTTCATGGGTTGAGGCGAATCGCGCGGATAAATGCAGGTGCTGCCCAGGAAAAGAAGTTTCTTCACATTGTTCAGGTACGAAGCATGAATTACATTGGCCTGGATTACCAGGTTTTCGTAAATAAACTGACCGCGATAAATGTTGTTGGCAACAATTCCGCCTACTTTGGCTGCTGCCAGAATAACATACTCCGGTTTTTCTTTCTCAAAAAATATGTTGACAGCCTGCGGATCAAGCAGGTTTAATTCTGTTAACGTCCTTCCCAAAAGGTTAGTATATCCTTTTGACAGCAGATTTTTCCACAAGGCAGAACCCACTAATCCGAGGTGACCGGCGACGTATATTTTACTTGTTTTATTCATGTTTATGTATTACAATTCAATTTCTCGGATTATAGCGGATTACACTGAATGTATAAATCGCTTCCATTTTAAACTTGCCTGTCCAAAATTTATCAATAAACCAACCTGAAATCCTGTAGCTTTAAGATAATTTATAGTTTGACTATAATTGTCAGGATGAAGAAAAGTTGATGACTTTAATTCTACAATAATACTATTGAAGCAAACAAAATCTGCCATAAAATACTTTTGTAGTTTTTCCCCATTGTAGAAAACATGAAGTTTTTGATTACGAATATATGGCACGCCAAGATTAATGAATTCTTTTTCTAACGCTTCCTGATAGACTGATTCCAAAAAGCCTGCCCCCAATGCTTTATGCACATTCATGCATGCTCCAATTATCCTGAATGTTTCCTGCTCAAATAAAAGAGTCATACCAGTGTAATCAGCTTTAATCTCTTTGGGTAAATTCACCGCCGCTTGCGGCGAAAAGATTAAATTCCCGGATACCCCGTCCGCTTGCAGTGGGGTAGTTCATTACGTGAAATCCGTGTAATCCGCTTTAATCCATGAAATCAGTGTCTATTCAAAATAATTCAACGTCCTGAACCCTCCTTCTCTCAGGTAAGCATCTTTTTTCATGAGTTTTATATCCGATTGCATCATATCGGCCACCAGGCCAGAAAGATCATATTCGGGTTTCCATCCTAATTTTGTGTTGGCTTTCGTCGGATCACCAATCAATAAATCAACTTCGGTCGGGCGGAAATAACGGGGGTCGACTGCTACAACTTCAGAATCGGTGTTGATTCTTTTCTTTACCGCTTCAAGGTATTTAGATCCGGCTTTTTCAGTAAATATTTTGTCGTCAATTCCGGTTAAAATTCCTTTTTCATCAGCACCTTCGCCGCTGAAAGAAATCTCCAAACCTGCTTCAGCAGCCGACATTTTTATAAAATCGCGGATGGTGGTAGTAATACCCGTAGCTATCACATAGTCGTCGGGTTGATCCTGCTGAAGGATCAGGTACATGGCGCGTATATAATCTTTGGCATGTCCCCAGTCGCGGCGGCTCGACAGATTGCCCAGGTAAATTTTATCCTGCATCCCCAAGGCAATGCGGCTCAGGGCGCGGGTAACCTTGCGGGTGACAAAGGTTTCTCCCCGAATGGGTGACTCGTGGTTAAACAATATTCCATTGCTGGCGTGCATCCCATAGGCTTCCCGGTAATTGACAGTAATCCAGTAGGCATACATTTTAGCTACAGCATAGGGCGAACGCGGGTAAAAAGGTGTTTTTTCGGATTGGGGTATCTGCTGAACCAGGCCATATAATTCGGAAGTGGAAGCCTGGTAGATTCGTGTTTTCTCAACCAAACCCAGCATTCGTACCGCTTCGAGTATGCGCAGGGTACCAACACCATCGGCATTGGCAACATACTCCGGTTCCTCGAACGATACCTGGACGTGGCTCATGGCAGCGAGGTTGTATATTTCGTCGGGCTGGGTTTCCTGGATTATGCGGGTTAAGTTCAGACTGTCGGTCAGGTCGCCGTAATGCAGTTTAAAACGTTGGTTTTCCAGGTGCGGATCCTCATAAATATGATCGATGCGATCGGTATTAAACAAAGATGCACGGCGTTTAATACCGTGCACCATATATCCTTTTTTTAAAAGAAATTCAGACAGGTAAGCGCCATCCTGGCCGGTGACACCTGTTATTAGTGCGGTTTTTGGGGACATATTTTTTTTATCAGAAACGGATCGGGGTTAAAAAGCAGATGTGACTGGTGATTGGTGACT
>CAIXAQ010000113.1 GCA_903917425.1 uncultured Bacteroidales bacterium | reverse complement strand
TGCTTCAAGGTCGACTGCCCCACCCGCCAGAAACAGGAACCATGTTAAATGAAAAAGGCTGCCCTTCGGAGCAGCCTTTCGTGTTAATTGGCATTTATCGTATCGTATTTCCCCACCAGTTTCTGCATATCCCGGCTCACCAGGTCATCCACCACACGGGCATACTTCTTGGTCATATTGATACTGGAATGCCCCAGCATCTTCGATACCACCTCCATTGAAACATGATTTGCAAGTGTCACAGTCGTGGCAAATGTATGCCGGGCAGTATGAGTACTCAGATTTTTATTGATACCGCACAGGTCAGCAATTTCCTTCAGGTAAGCATTCATTTTCTGATTGGTCAGTACAGGTAAGACGCATCCGTTGGCAATGCATCTGGGGTTCTCCCTGTATTTATCTATCAGTTTTAAGGCTGGCTCCAGTACAGGAATCGTACACCAGTTCTTGGTCTTCTGCCTTTTAACCTTGATCCACAGGGAGCCGTTTTTATCCTCTATGTTCGTGTATTTTAAATTCGTCACATCAATAAATGCCAGGCCGGTGAAGCAGCAGAAAACATAAGTGTCTTTCACCAATTGCAACCTTTCAAGAGCAAATTGCTTGGTCATCAGCAATTTAAGTTCTTCGTCATTCAGATATGCCATATCAACCTCGTCCAGGTGGAACTTGATATTTCTGAAAGGATCTTCCTTCATCCACCCGTTAGCCAGGGCAATCCGGATGATCTTCTTAAAATTCTTGATGTATTTTGTGCTGGTATTATGGGCACACTTGCGGGTTGTTTTCAGGTACAGCTCAAAATCACTGATAAACATAGGTGTAACTTCATTAAGCGGCATATCGTTCTTGCGATACTTCTTCTTCATAAAGTCCTTTACATGCTTAAAGCAGGTTTCATACCGCTCAACAGTGCCGGGTGCAAAATCGATATTTTCGAGCAGCTTGCACTTATCATTGTGATCTTTGAAGATTGCAAGCAGGTTCAGGTTCGATTCATCGATACCCAGGTATGCTTTCTTAAGCACTTCGGCGGAAAGAATTTTACCTTGTTCTTCCAGTTCCCGTTTTTTGACGAAAATATTACCTTTTACGGCCTCCAGGTAATTGTTCAGTTCTTTGTTTTGCTTGGAATTTGGAATGGCTCTTCCTTTCTGGCTGTCCCATCCATCGGGATTCACATTGCGCTGAAGGCCAAATTCAGAGCTTTTTCCGTTAATAATAATTCTTGCATAAACGGGGATTGTCCCGTCTTTCAGTGCTTTTGTCCGTTTAACATAAAACGCCAATTTGAATGTTGCTCGTGTCATAACCTACTTTTTTAGAAGTTAGAAATTTAGACTTATCGAGCAAGACTGTCAAACGCAATGCAAAGCAGATGAATGATTTAGAAGGTTTTCGGTGGACTGAGTTACCCTTTTTGTTTAGTCCACCATTTAGTCCACCAGACACTTTTCATTTTATTGCTTCCAAATTCCCCCTAAAAAGCAAAAAACCACTAAAAAAACAGTGTTTTCAGTGGTTTTCATTGCATTTCTGACTATTCAGCGGAGAGGATGGGATTCGAACCCATGATACCCTTTTGGGGTATACACACTTTCCAGGCGTGCGCCATCGACCAACTCGGCCACCTCTCCAGGTATTTTTCAGAAATTATCTTTTGTGAATTGTCTGATTTTAAGGAGTGCAAAAGTACAAAAAAACTTTACATATGCACGGTAATTATTTTAATTAAAATTCAGAATGAAATACAAAAGCAAAATGTGTATTCGTTAGTCATGGAAACGTTTCCTATTTGATTTAAAATAGTATAGAAAGACCAAACATTATCGGCCACATATGTATTGATAGGTTCCCAATTAGAAATTATACCTAATTTAGCACCCTACAAACATTTTTTGCGAAATCTATGCCTATACTCGGATCAATTATTAAGAGTGCCATTGAGTTCAGGAGCAGGATTCCGATTGAGAACCGCAAGGCTTTGGATCCCTATAAAGTTCAGATACGAACTCTCAGGAAGTTACTCCGGCAGGCACAACTTACATCTTTTGGTGAGGAATATGGTTTTCAGGATATGCTAAGGCAGCGTAACCCACTCACTCTTTTTAAACAACGTGTCCCACTTTTCGATTACGACAGCATGCACCGTCGCTGGTGGTACCGCACGCTTAACGGCGAAGCTTATGTGAGCTGGCCGGGACAGGTTAAGTATTTTGCACTGAGTTCAGGAACATCCGGTGCTTCAAGCAAATATCTTCCCATTACACCTGATAAACTCAGGGCTATACAAAAAACCAGCATCAGGCAAATATGGTCGTTGGCTAAATATGATTTCCCGCCTGAGTTTTTTTCGAAAGGTATTTTAATGCTCGGTGGCAGCACTCAACTTCAGTTTAACGGAACCTATTACGAGGGTGATTTGTCAGGTATTACTGCCGGAAATATCCCGTTCTGGTTTCAGCATTTCTATAAGCCGGGTAACCGCATCTCGAAAGAAACAAACTGGACTACCAAATTAGAAGAAATTATTAAAAAAGCTCCCGAATGGGACATTGGCATAATCTGTGGCGTACCTGCATGGCTTCAGATATTGCTGGAAAGAATAATTGAAACATATAACCTGAACACCATTCACGATATGTGGCCTAACCTCAGTATTTATGTGCATGGGGGTGTTTCGTTTGCGCCTTATCAGAAAGGTTTCGAAAAACTGTTGGCCCGGCCGCTTGTTTATTTGGAAACATACCTCGCATCGGAAGGTTTTATCGCATATCAAAACCGGGCTAATACCAGTGCCATGCAACTTGTACTGGACAATGGTATATTTTTTGAATTTGTTCCGTTTAACGAATCAAATTTCGATCACGACGGGAACCTTCATCCGAATGCCACTGTACTTAATATCAAGGAAATAGAAGAAGATAAGGACTATGGATTGCTAATGTCGACCTGTGCCGGTGCGTGGCGTTACCTGATTGGTGATACCATACGTTTTACTTCAAAAGCTTTGAGCGAAATCGTAATTACCGGTCGCACCAAGCAGTTTCTGAGTCTTTGCGGCGAACATATCTCGCAGGAAAACTTAAATAATGCCGTGGAGATGCTTTCGCAGAAGTTGAACATTACTATACGCGAATTCACGGTTGCAGGTGTGAAACACGAAAAAGGAATGTTCGCACACAAATGGTACCTGGGATGCGATTCGCCACTGGATGCGGACATGGCAGCCCGTTTGCTGGATGAAAACCTGAAAATACTCAACGATGACTACCGCACCGAACGATTGCATGCCATCCGTGAGGTAACAGCCGAAGTTATGGACTCTTCGGTTTTTTACGAATGGATGAAAATCCAGGGGAAAGAAGGCGGCCAACATAAGTTTCCCCGCGTTCTGAAAAATGCGAAGCTCGAAAGCTGGACAAACTTTTTAGACAATCGAAAATAAAAATATAGAAGTTGATC
>CAIXAQ010000112.1 GCA_903917425.1 uncultured Bacteroidales bacterium | reverse complement strand
GCATTTACCAGCATAGGGAAAAGATTATCATAACGGTACTGTACACCCGTCAGTGTGGCGTTATCGCGTGTATAACTGGCATAATCCTTCCTTTCGTAAAAAGTACTCCAGGCAAAATTCACACCAACTGAAACTGAAGGAGCCACTTCCTTTTGATATTCGAAAGTAAATCCCCGCCAGCTGATTTTATCAACATGGGTTTTGAGGGCACCTGTTGGTATGCCCATTGTATATTGAACAGAAGTAAAACTCTGGGCTGAAACAAACGATGTAATAAATACTCCGGCTGCCAGCATTAAGGTTAAAATTAATGTCTTTTTCATATGCTGGATATTAATTTATTTTTAAATAAGGAGATTGTGTAAATGCCTGGTTGATGCCTTTGGTATAACGGTTAGCAAAGTCTGCTGAAGTACCTTCGAGAAGACCGTTAACAACAAATCCCCAAACGGCCCGCGCCTTATCATCAGGACTTAAATCGTTAGGATCGAGCATAGTAACAACTAAACTGCCGGTTGTATAACTGGTAGTAACCGGGTACGGATAGTACCAGCCATAATAACCACCATACCAGCCGCCCCAGTAGCCTCCATAATAATAAGTTGTGGTAAGCATGTAAGCAACAGGAGCCAGCACAACATCCGGATGTGCACCTTTAGCTACCTTCGTCCAGCCGTTGTTGGCCATGTTCTGATTGATCTTACTAAGCATAGGGCCTGCATAAGTCTCTTTTACATAAGTAGGATTACCGCCACCTACCAGATTATCATCAATCTTCATAATTGAGTCAGGCATAGCATAGGTGTGCTTGGCTGTAAAAGTGTAAGCAGGGTCATAATTTGAATACACAAGATCTAGCTCATCAATGTACTCAGGACCAGCTGGGTAACACTGTGTTAATAAAAACATAATTGCCGCTAAACTTGCAATTTTAAGAATTTTCATAATTGTTTCATTTTTGCTGGTTTATAATTCTTTTAAAATTAATTCCCCCTTAGATAGGATTGTTATTGAGAAGCAAAGTTAAATACATTGATGGTAATACTTCAAAATTCCGGTTAAAAAAACAAGAGGTTTTCCCAAAATACTTAGCAATAAGTAATTTAAGTGAATTGCATTTTGTTAAAACAGATATTTAATATATTTGCCGCCTTAAAAGGAAAAATAACTGTTATCCTTTGAAAATTCAATAAATAATTAACCAATTAAAACCTGATTCCAATGAAAAAAATCATTCTTTTTGCTATTTGCCTTGCATTTGCAGTAGCATCACAAGCCCAATCGAACACCGATGAAATTGCATTGGTACAAAGTGCGTTTGGCATGTCGAAACAGCAGATGGTCAAGGATTTTATGAAACTATCAGAAAACGAATCAACAACCTTCTGGACAATTTACGATGAATACGAAGCCTCCCGCAAAGAAATGGGTAAAAAACGCATCGCGAATATTTCGGCCTATGCTGATAGCTACGACAAACTTACAAATGATAAAGCAACTGAACTGATCAATAATTCATTTGCAATCCAAAGCGAATTTTTAAAACTTCAGCAGAAAACATTCAAGAAAATGTCGAAAGAAGTTTCTCCTCTGCGTGCAGCTCAATTTACTATGCTGGAATCATTTATTGAGAATTCGATCCGGACCGAAGTATTAGATGCTATTCCTCTTATCGGCGAATTTGATTCGAAAAAATAACAATTCCTGATACGGAACCATTTATAAATACCGGCTGACTGCCGGTATTTTTTTGTCCTTTTATAACTCTAAAATGATACCCTCCTGCATCATTTTTGGCTCTACCCTGAATTGAATGTAATTGGTCTTTTTTTGGCCGGAAGACCGAATCCGGGAGCCCGATACAGATGCTAAGCCAGCTTACAAATCATCAATGAAAAATAAGTTCTATAAAATGAACCGTCTTTCAATGAGCTACTTATAGTGAATATAATAGCTTTCAGGGTTTCCTTCCGGCTCTTGTCTTCCGACAAATTGAATTGATCCATTAAATTTAAAGTGGAACTTCATTTTTCTACTTCTGCATCTGCACTCCCTGTTTAATGCCTGTAAAATGAAGACTTCCCCAACTTCTTGTATCACTTTGCATTCCTTGTTTGCATATAATTTCAGCCAATGTGATTATTCGAACTTATAGCCTGTATCCGGTATTGAGAACTATCCCGCATTATTTTTTTAAACGCCGGTAACGACAGACCCGTGGTTAAATAAACAGCGCGCTTCATCGAATTAATAGTGCCAAAGCCGCAACGTTCAGCTAATAACTGGTTTGATATGTGAGAATTCTCCCTGAGTAAACTTTGCAGTTCTTCAGTACGGAAACTATTCACAAAGGTGCAGAAGTTTTGTTTAAATTTTTGGTTAATAATGGAAGATAGATAAGATCTGTTCGTTCCGATTTTTGTGACCAGATCCGAAATATTCAGTTCACTATTGAGATGCACCTTATTAACTGCGAATTCGACTATAATTTTATCCATCAGTTCGTTCCTTTTGCGAACTGTGATTTCATTGGGATGTGTCTCCTCCGGCATCGGATCATCCTCTTCTAAGCATGGATTCAGCATTTTCTGCTTGAATCCTAAACTGCCTATTACGTACAGAATTACAGTAAACATAGTCCATCCTGTATAAATCAACCAATCCTTTGGCATGAGGGCAACCCGCCCTATAACAACAAAAATAAAGGTGGAAAGGCTTAACCACAGTATAGAGTAATTCAGTAATTTAACGTTCCTCTTCCCTGAATCCATTACATCCGAATAAAAATGCATAGCCAAATCCCCATATTTTTTGATCAGCCTTCGATTGCCTATTAACGTCAGCACCAATGAAATCAGGAAAGTTATATGCATTACGACAAGCATAGTATTTAAAAACCGGATAGGTGCACTGCCTGCTTCACCAGCCTGATTTAAAAGCCATGCGCGGTAATCGCCGGGGGATGTGACAAGAACAGCGACGCAATACACAAGCACTTCTAAAAGGGGAACAATCAGAAACCAGAGATGTGACTTTAGCGGGAATTTCTTGTCCACCATAAGCAAACGGAAATAGATATGATAAAGCGGGAAAATGGTCAGGCCCAACAGTTGGTAGGGTATGTCAAAATAGATGAAAAGATCAGGAAATGGGGCGAAAAACACAAAATGCCTTGCAAAAATTATAGCTACTAGAAACATAAACTTCGAAAGAAACAATCGTGGCGCACCGTATTTCTTTTTATCGCCTGCCAATGTGATAGCCCAGAAAAGACTTATAAAAAAGGGTGCAAGTAAAACAACGGTCCTTAGCATATCGTAGTCGGGTCAGTCAGATTGTCACTAATCTTCAGGGGAAATCCAAAATTCCTCCGGGTATAAAAACCAAAAATAATTATAAATAAATTCCTATCCAAATGCTCAAAAAACGCCTCAGGGATGAATTGTATGTTTTATTTGCACTTATTAAGCATGAAATGGTTTTGGAGCTAAATATATTTACGTTTTTGACAAATTAATTTACGTTTTTGACAGCAAAAAAAAATATATCCGGGTACATTTGCCTATCTGGAACATGCACAATAATTGATTACAGAAAACGCTTCGTGCAAAAACATTGAACATCACAAAATGCAATATTAATAAACAAACAAACCCATGAAAAAAAAACTACTAATACTCGCAGTACTCGGCTGCCTGCTTTACAATCAAGGCAACGCCCAGTCGCCAGGCACCGAAAGCCCGGCATTGAACCCCAATCCGGAGATGGGCACTACAGCTCCGAAAAAACGGGCCTTTTTTGTTACCCCCTATTACGAGTTTACACATTTCAAAAATCTCGGACTTGTTGAACAAACCAACTATCATTCACTGGTTGAGGGCAAGTCTCAGGATATATACCTTCAGGCAGACCTTGATGAGTATAATGACCACTATGGCACTGAATATCAATCAGGCATGTCGGGGCTTAAAGTTGGGTACCAGGTGTTGAACGGCCTGGGTATCAGCGCTTATGCCGGGCTTACCCATTTCAACTTCAAAAGCTGGGTTTCGGACGAAAATACGCAGTACATAAGCACTCAGTACCCGGCTTTAACCTTGGGCGTAGCTGTGGATTATGAAAAAACGGTTTATAAAAAACTGATCTTCTTAACCGCACTCACATATAATTATTGTGTAACCGGTACTCCCGTTGCAAATATAAACACTAGCGAAAAAGTACTGTCGTCCGATTTAAATTCTATGTTTTGGGAACTGGATCTTGCAATGGCATACCCTGTCGGCAGGTTTCTGCCCTTTGCCGGAGCGGGATTCACACAGCAATCCGTTCATTCCATTTATAAAGTCAGTATCCGTACGACCGATTTAGAAGGTAATGATTTCTACAATACGACCGAATTTGATTCCCGCTTTAGAGGGGCATCCTTTTACGGCTTTGCAGGGATCGAATACCGCCTTATAAAAGGGGTGTCTATGTATTTAAAGAGTTCCTTCCCCAACCCTCTGCGTTCAAACATGGGGTTTAGGATAGTTTTATAATAATAATCAATTTAAAGAAAGGGAAAAACATGAAAAAGATCATATTTACCATACTCGCATCGATACTGCTACTAATACCAACTCTTTTGTTTGCCTATGACGATCCTCCAAAAGGAATATTTCAAAGTCAGGTCACGAACATCGAAAAATCTGTTAGTAATGATGCAGTGTATTCTTCTACTTTGCCTTACAATGGCGCGCTTTATAATTTTATGTATATGTCGTGGTCAAGCGTAATGAACAATACCAGAATTTCAGTAAGAATACTCACTCCAAAGGCCGACCGTACTCCTGGCACTATGGAACTGGAAGAGGAATTACAGGATAATATTTCGGCTTTGGATGATGTGAGTACCGAGCACCATCAGTCGGCACCGGTGATATACAACGGTTCATTGTATTGCTTTTTCATGTCTAAAAACGAACAACTCGGCTACTCAGTTTGCATTCCTGGAACAGGAACAGTAAAAGATAGCTGGCAGTCACATGTTGCAATAAATATTTCTCCAAACAACAAATTGGTTCGTGGAGGCATGGTGGCAGTGGTACTTCAAAACAAATTATGTATCTTTTATAAAGGAGCCAATGAATTAGAGTGTCTGTGGGCTGAAGATGACGCACTTCAGGTATGGCATCGCGAATACCTGGGCTTTAATAACACAGGAGATGCAGAACGCTTAGAATCGCTTTCGGCCGTTACAACGTATATCACCTATAACAACAGAAGGGAAGAAATTGCCATGATAGGATATGTGACTCCCGAGGATTCCGAAAAGCATCATAGAGCCATGTGTGCGAGATATACATTTAACAACGGTCAGTTTGTGGCTGTCTCTGCTCCTACACTTATTAGTGCTTCATACGATTTTCAATGCGTTGCACTTGCCGAAGGCAGTGTTGCCGGAGATGGAAGCATCAGTGGCAAATGCATCCAGGCATTTGCAAAGATGGATACGAAAGATGGCGGAGAATGCATGTACAGGATATTGCGTTACCGTACCTTAAATACAAATACCGAATCCTGGTCAAAACAGGAAAGCAACCTGACCAAAAAGCATTATGAATGGGCATGTTTAGAAGTGAACCTCTCGGTGGCCAACATTGGCGTCCCGGCCGGCAACAAATGTATGAGGCAGTTTATGTGCCTTATTTACCGTGGTTACGACAATTTTGACTGGCCGCTAAACAGTGCATGGGCCGAAACCGATAGTTTGCGTTTTGTTTCCCGCAAGGATTCCACATTACTGGATCCTTCGCGAGTAACCTATATCGGGTATATTGAAGGAGCTCCGCCTTACCATATTAATCACGATTACTTCGCATCTGAGTATCAGAACAAAAATAATAACAGGATAATATCAAGTACAGAGTTTACCAAATCAGCTTCCTCAACAACAGATGAAGACTATAAAGTATTAGGACTCTAATTGAAAAGTATTACATGCTAAAATTCTTCAAATAAGTTG
>CAIXAQ010000111.1 GCA_903917425.1 uncultured Bacteroidales bacterium | reverse complement strand
GGGGACGGTTTAGCTTATGACGTTTTACAGCCAGTCTTTGATGTCAATGATAAATTAAAAGACTTTAATCTTGTTGAAGTTAAATCTTCACAAAATGATTCTTCAATTCATCTCTCAGAAAATGAAAGAGAAAAAATTCTAAATTTTGCACAAAAAGATATAAAAAACTGGAGACTATATCATTTTGTTAACGGACAAAATTATGACAGAACTGAATTTGTCCTCGAGGCTGTTAAAACACATGCTGAAAGTTATAAAGAGGAACAATTGCTAATTGGAGTTGATTGGATGATAAAATTTTGAAAATTTATTCTAGCAACTTTAGATTCAAATAAAATTTGAACAATCAAAAATCGAATAACATTAAATAACTTCTAATAATAAGAACCCATGCTCTCCAAATCCAAATTCACTCGTGGCATGAATTGCCAGAAGTCTTTATGGTTATATGTTCATAAAAATGAAGAGCGCTTGGTTAGCGATGCTTCAATGGCTGTGATGACACAGGGAACCAGTGTCGGCGAATTGGCTTGCGAATATTTCCCCGGTGGCAAAATGGCCATGTTGGAAGATTATCCAAATATTGAATCGGCCAAACGCACTCAAGAATATATAGCTCATGGTGTAGAAACAATTTATGAAGGCACCTTTATTTTTGACGATACGCTTGTTGCGGTAGATATCCTGCACAAACAAGACGGGAAATGGAGTATGTTTGAAGTAAAAAGCACTAATAGTGTAAAAGATTATCACATCAAAGACGTGGCAGTTCAATATTATGTGCTGAAGGGTAGTGGTTTGGAACTTGAAGATGCCTTTTTAATGCACTTCAACCGCGATTATGTTCGACGTGGGGCGTTGGATATCAAACAACTTTTCCTGCCTGAAAGTTTATTGGGGCAAATTTTACCCATGCAGCAAGATATTGCACCAAACTTACAACTGCTGCGTGAAATGCTAGAAAATGAAGAACCAGCAATCCCGATGGGCGGCCAATGCAGTTCGCCCTATGCTTGCGATTTTCAGGATTATTGCTCCGATCTTATCCCCTTTTTAGAACAGGAGGCAAAAATACTGAGTAGTATACCAGAAGTCAATGAGGGGGAAGTCAAAGCATTCGTCGAAATGATTCAGTATCCTGTACATTACCTCGATTTCGAAACCATTGCACCGGCTGTTCCTATGTTTGACGAGTCAAGACCTTACCAGTCAATTCCGTTTCAATATTCGTTGCACTGCCAGGAATCCGAAAGTAGTGAAATAAATCATTATGCTTTTCTTGCTGAAAGCAATCCGGCTATTGATCCCCGCAGAGCCTTAATTGAACAAATGATAGCCCAAACCAGAAGCGCAAAAACTATTTTTTCGTATAGTCCATATGAATTAGTTCAGCTTAGATATATGATTCGTGATTTCCCGGAATATAAAAAGGATCTGGAACTTATTGTCGAAAGATTAATTGATTTGATCATCCCGTTCCGAAGAAAATATTACAGAACCGAAACCATGGAAGGCTCGTCATCGATCAAAAAAGTGCTGCCCGCTTTATTTCCAGAGGTGTCTTATAATGATTTAGAAATCGGAGATGGTATGGCCGCCCGATACGCATTTATGGAGTTATATTACATCGATGACGTAAATTTCATCGCCACAACTCGTGAAAATCTTTTGAAATATTGCCATCAGGATACTCTCGCCATGGTTAAGTTATTTGAGGTTTTAAAACGAGTTTGAGTTTGAAACTATTTCCGAATTATTGTTTTTTTGATAAGAGTCTAAAAATCACCGTTCAAATAAAGAAATTTAAAATCTGATTTTATTGTATGCTAAATCTAATATTTAAACCTGCCTTGGCGGGTTTTTATGCTCTTTAAAAGGAAAGACACCTTTTGTCGCACCCCTTCTTTATCTTTACTGTCAAATAAAAAGAGGCCTTATTAATCTTGATATTTAAATTCACATAAATGGGGTATCCGATCATCTCCCGTGCTGATTTTTGATGACATTTTCATATGAAATAGGTTCAGCCGTTACCCCTTGCTCAACAAGTCGCAGGAACAACAGCCCTCTACTTTTTGATGTTCGTCTATTATACCTGAATACATACTCGTCAAGATAGTATTCAAGTTTGTTTTTGTTCAAATAGCTTTGATGTGTACCTAAAAGCCATCTTTTCAATAAAGAAGCAATTCGATGCACATTAGGCAATATTTCCTCATCATCTTCTTTCACGGTAGCTTTTTGTACTTTGTGTTTGTATCCTTTATTAATCAACTCATTATAACTTGGCCAACCGTCAGTGATAATTGTTGAATCTGGCTCAACATTATTTTGAATGAATGCAAGCAAACTTTCACTTGATGCATCGATTATTTTGGCCAATCTGGCTCTTCCAGTCCTTCTTCCAATTACTTCAACAGCCACCGCAATCAAACTTTTACCTTCTGCTCCACGTCCTCGTTTACCAGAAACTTTTCCCCCAACCAATACTTCATCAACCTCAACAATCCCTTGTAGTTTGGTTCTGCCACTTAAAACCATAAGTCTTCTAAATTTATGAAGCCAAGTCCAGGCAGTTTGGTAGCTGCCCAATCCAAGGATCTTTTGTAGTCCTTTTGCGCTAACCCCATTCTTTTGTGCAACCATCCACCAGATTGCATTAAACCAGATCAATAATGGTTTTGTCGACTTATGAAAGATCGTTCCATTAATTACAGTTGTTTCTTTATGACAGTCAATGCACTCAAACCTTCCATTACTCTTTTTCCAAGATCGAATCGAGCCACACACTGGACATTCGAAGCCATGCGGCCATCTAATTGCCACCAAATAATCAATACAACATTGCTCAGTCTTGAACATTTTTTCAAACTCAAGTTGATTGGTTGGATATTTCATCCAACAAAGCTAATCAATATTTACGGGAGATGATCGGATACCCCATATAAACTAATATTAACCAGCTTGATTACAGTATCTCTGATTACATCTTCTGAGGCAGGTTTTTCTAAAAATGCGTTCATTCCGGCTGAAGTACATTGGTGAATGTTATAAAGATTGGCGTAAGCCGTGAATGCGATTATAGGTATAACTTTGTTAAATTCTCTTATTCGCTTTGTAGCCTCTATGCCATCAAGCAAAGGCATCTCAATATCCATTAAAATAGCGTCAAAATTGCCGGTTCTGCAAGCATTAACTACCATAAAACCATTCTCTACAATAGTGTAACGCCATTCCAGATTGCTCATGAATATTCCCACCAGCAACTGATTCAATACATTGTCTTCTGCGATTAGTATATTCATGATCCTTAAAGTGTAGTGAAATCCAGGTGGAGTAGTTATAGATTTGTGATCATGAACATTGAGGGATTTATTAAATCACAACAGTGTTGATTTTATGAGACCAAAAATATGAAAAAATATATTAATTGCATATTTCTATATGCAATTCTCTCAATTATTCTTTAACTGCCCGGGCATTAACACTAAAAACATAGAATATCAAGGCTTTAGAGCTCAAAAGCTCAATTTTACATTTTGCTCGTAATACGCGGGAATAAACCCCGTTATCAGCATGAATGTGCATACTTCATAGGCGTAGCGCATTGGAAATCTTCCGTTTTGGGATTTAGATTTTACTGTGCCGATCAATGGTAATCAGAAATTGAACTACATCCAGTGGTTTGGTCAAATAGTCGCTGGCCCCGGCTTTCATCAGTTTTTTAACCTGGAACGGCATAGCATCGACGCTGATGATGATTACCGGAATTGTTTCTGTTTGAGGATCAGATAAAAGTTGTTCCAATACTTCGATGCCCTGCAAGTCAGGTAAATCGAGATCAAGCAGTATTAAATCGGGCTTATGCTTTTTTGCCAATTTAACGGTTTCTTTCCCGTATATTGAAGTTACCAGGCGGATTTCCGGCCGGTATTCTATCATGATTTCTTCTGCCAGTTCGACATTCGAGAGGTTATCTTCTATATACAAAATGGTTCCGGTTTGTTTGCTTACCTGCAATTCCGGAGCGGGTTCAACGGAGGTTCTTCCTGTATATGGGTTTAGATTTTCAGCGAGCGGCAGTTCAATCCAGAAGGTGCTACCGGTACCAACCTCACTCACAACCCCAACCGTTCCGCCCATGGCTTCGGTTATTTTATTCACCACCATCAGGCCAAGCCCTGTGCCTTCAGTCTCGGTTCTATCAGCTCCTATACGCTCGAAAGCCTGAAATAATTTGCCAATGTCTTCGGGCTTAATTCCATTACCAGTGTCGCAGATTGAAATCCTGACCTTGGCGATGCCTGCTTCATTGGATGGTTTCAGGGATGTTTTAATAGTTACCGAACCACCTTCGTTATTGTATTTAATTGCGTTGTTGATTAAATTAAGCAATACTTGCGTCAACCGAAGCCTGTCGGCCCAAACAAAAAGATTGTTGGCAGCCGAATCAACAAGCTCAATTGATATTTTTCTTTTATCTGCGGCAACCTGAATACTACCGGTTATATCATTAATAATGGCGGCCAAATGTACCGGTTCCGGAGTCAGGATTTGTCTTCCGGCTTCGATTCCTGAAATATCGAGAACTTCATTTATCAATGAAAGAAGGTGTTTCCCGTTGTTCAGAATATGAGTTACCCCTTTCTTTTGTTTCGGGTTTAGTTGTCCCATCTCCATCAGTTGGGCAAAGCCCAGTATCGAATTCATAGGTGTGCGCAGTTCGTGGCTCATGCGCGATAGGAATTCGCTCTTGGCAAGGTTTGCCTTCTCGGCTTCGATTTTTGCTTCAATGAGGGCCGTTTCCGCTTGTTTTCGCCGGGTAATATCGCTTAACGACGTTACGCGAACATTTCTGCCTTTATAATACATCATCCTTCCGCTTAACATGCAAGGGAATGTTGTGCTGTCCTTGCGTATGGCAGTTACTTCGTAAGGCTCTTCATAGCCGGCCAGCATATTTTCCATGACCATTTTTCTGTCAGACTCCACTATCCAGTCAGTACCAAACCTCCCTATTGCCTCCTCGTTAGTGTAACCAAATATTTTTTCGGCCATTTGGTTTTGTTCGATACAAACTCCCTTTTCGGAAAAGAAGATCGAATCGAAGGCAGCTTCGCTTAACCCGCGATGCCTCTCTGTGCTTTCTTTCAGATCGTCCTCAGCCTTCTTGTGCCCGGTAATATCCTGGTGTGTGCCCGACATGAACAGCGGCTTGTCCTCACTGTCCCTTTCATGCACTCTTCCCCTGTCCAAAACCCATATCCACCCGCCATTCTTGTGCTTCATCCGCGATTCGAACGAATAATAATCAAGTTCACCTTTAAAGTGTTTTTCCAATAATTCGCCGGATGTTTTCAAATCATCAGGATGGGAAAATTTCATCCAGGTTTCGATGCTTACAGGAGAGATTTCATCCAATGTATAGCCAAGTATATTGGCCCATTGTTCGTTAAATATGGTTTCACCTGTTTGTATATTCCATTCCCAGGTTCCTGCATTGGTTCCTTTAATAATATCTGCCAACCTCCGTTTTTCATCAGCAAGTTCCTGGTAAAGCTTTTTGCGCTCTGTAATATCTATTTTTATAGCTATAAAGCTGGAAATATTACCTTGAGCATCCAATACAGGCGTGATGGTTTCCTCTTCATAATACAGGCTGCCATCTTTCCTTCGGTTTATCAATTCACCGCTCCATACTTTTTTGTTCAGTATGGTGTCCCAGAAATTTTTATAAAAATCCTTATCCTGCTTACCTGATTTTACCAGTTCACCCGGCATTTTCCCTATAGCTTCATCAACAGAATACCCTGTAAGCTGGGTGAAAGCTGAATTAACCCATTGAATCCGGCCGGCAATATCTGTTATAATGATAGTTAATGCAAACGATTCGAAAGCAGCACTTTGCATTCTGAGTGCTGCTTCTGATTCTTTCCGGTGGGTAATATCACGGATAATCGAAAGGACTTCCTTTTCTGAAATAGCAGTCGTCCTGTTTTCAAAATAACGGTCCTTATCCTGAATTGAGAGCATATATTCGAATTGCTCCACTTCGCCTGTTATAAAAGCTTCCTCAATGACTTGCATGGATTGCAGGGCCAGATCGGGGGGCAATATTTCGCTAACCTTTTTACCGACAAAAAGTGCTTTAGGAACGTACAACGCCGATTCGTTCTGGCTGTGGGAGTCCAGATAGGTGCCATTCCGGTCGATACGGAACATCAGATCGGGTACTGCCTGGATGATGGCCCGGTTTTCGGCTTCGCTTTTGTATAAGGATTCCATGGCAAACTTCTCCTGAGAGATGTCGATTACCAGAGCCATGTAGCCATGAAGCCGTCCATTGTCATCAACAATTGAGTTATGTGTGATGCTCACGGGGAACTTTTCACCGTTCTTTCTTGTCCATGTCCACTCAGTAGTTTTTTGAAATATATATTGCAATACAGCGTGTGAAATTTCATCCTCAGTAGGGTTGCTTATCGCAGTATTTTTGATGCAGAATTTTTTCGTTTCATCTTTGTCATGAAAAAAAAGTGATTCTAACTTGCCAACCACCTCATCGGCCGTATACCCCAGCATTTTTTCGCCGGCAGGGTTTATGCTTTGAAATAAACCATCCTTATCAGTTGTTATAATAGCCAGAGGAGCATTTGTGAGAATTGCTTTTTGCAGGCCTGAAATCTCCAGTATTTCCTTTGTCCGCTCTTCAACCCGCTTTTCGAGAAGCAGGTTCGCCTCGTTTAATTGTTCCAGCGTTTCATTCAGCGCCTTTTCAGCAATTTTGCGATCAGTAATGTCGCGGAGGATCCCGGTTATTTTGGTTGGTTTGCCATCGGCATCAAAGGAAAGTACTGAAGAAACAGCAACAGGAATTATTGAACCATCTTTGTTCTGCAGAAGCAATTCGTAATCGTTAACTCTTTTCTGCTCCAGTAATTTTGAAAAATACACATCGCGTTCGCCGGGATTTGCATAAATCCATGAAAAGGATTGTCCTATCATTTCATCCCGGAAGAAATGACCCCTGGAAATTTTTTCAATGGAAGGACTAACTTCAAGGAGTGTTCCATCCATTGAAACTTCGAAGTATACTTCCTGGACACTTTCGAAAATGCTGCGGTATCTTTCTTCACTTTCGTTCAGGGCTAATTCAGTAATTTTGCGTTCAGAGATGTCGAAACAATGACCGATGTATCCGACGAATTCCCCTGTGCTATTGAAATTTGGAGTGCCCAAATCCAATATCCACCTGTATTCACCATCTGAATGCTGTAAACGGTATTCCATTTCGAATGGCAACTGTTTATCAAAAGCAGACAGGTAGGTTTCGAGGCATCTGTCAAAATCATCGGGATGGACTCCATTTGCCCATCCGTTACCCATCTCCTGTTCAAGAGTCCGACCTGTAAATTTTAGCCATGTTTCATTAAAATAATTGCATAGTTTATCTGTCCCCGATGTCCAAATAAGCGCTGAACCGGCATTCGCTAAATTCCGGAATTGAACCAGGCTTTCCTGTAATTGGTTTTCGGCCTGGATGCGCTCAGTAACATCGATATTACTCCCTCTGATACCAATATATTTATTGTCATCATTAAAAACCGCCTGGCATACATGGTCAATATAGCGGGTTTCCCCTTCCCTTGTAATAATTCTGAAGGAGTGCCTGCTATGAGTTTGATTTGACGTTGTGTCATGATGATGACCAATATAAGCCTTCCTGTCGTCAGAATGAATTATTTTTAGCAGTAGATCATTGTCATTCAGAAAGTCGTTGGCCGAATATCCGGTAAGTTTCTTACACGACGGTGAGTGATGGATCCATTTGCCGTCGGCCCCTTCCCAGAATTCCCAGTTGAAAGCATTGTCGGCAACAATACGAAATTTTTCTTCCGATTTACTGATGATCACCTCTGCATTTTTACGTTCGGTGATGTCGGTATGGGTACCTACCATACGGGTAGGTTTTCCATCCTTGGTTCTTTTTAAAACTTTGCCCCGGTCAAGTATCCATTTCCATGATCCATCCTTGCATAATAAGCGATGCTCGTTGGTATAATCCTTTGTTTCCTGGCTGAAATGTTGCTGCAAATCAAACATGACTGCTTCAAAATCATCAGGATGAACCCTGGTTTCCCACTCGCTGAGTTTTCCTTGCAGTTCGTCAGTTCCAAAGCCAATCATCTCTTTCCAGCGGTTGGAGAAAAAAATATCATCGGTAAGCATATTCCAGTCCCAGATTCCATCGTTGCTTCCTTCGATGGCAAAATGCCATCGTTCCTGACTTTCCTGAAGATCTTTTTCTACTTTACGTTTTTCCAGTATTTTGTGCAATTCGTTGGCAACTGATTGAATTTGTATTACATCCAGATCAGTGTAATCGATTGATTTATTGCCTACACCAAAAACCAACAGGACTTTTTCTTCGTGTACAACCGGAATGCTCATGATCCTTCCTACAGGGGCATGGCCTTCGGGCAGTCCTTTTTTAT
>CAIXAQ010000110.1 GCA_903917425.1 uncultured Bacteroidales bacterium | reverse complement strand
CTTGTTGGATAAACCACTTCTTCCGGGAGACTTCCTTATGACAAAACCATTTTCTATTTCACCATTTTCCTTTTTCTTCTTCTTTTTCCTAACCATACCATCCTTCGCCCAACGCGAGGTAGTAGAAAAAATTATCGAAATCGGCAAAACCGATAACCAGACCATGCAACACCTGGATGTGCTATGCAACAGGTTTGGCGGACGACTGATAGGCTCGGATGCGTATGAAAATTCAGCCGAATGGGCTGCTTCGAAATTCAAAGAATGGGGCATGCAGGTGCAATTGGACGAAGCCGGAACCGTGCCGGTTGGCTTTAACCGTGGTCCCTGGTTCGGGAAACTGCTGGCCGAAAACGGTATGGATCTTCATTTTGCCACGCCGTCCTATACTTCGGGCACCAAAGGACTGCAAACAGGCCATGTGCTGACAGAGCCAAAAACACAGGAAGAATTCGACCACATGAAAGGCAGGCTGAAAGGCGCATGGGTGCTGATTACAGGGAAAAGCGATGGCTGGCCGATCGATATTTCGGAAAAAGCCAACCACAGGAGAGATTCGCTGATTGCCGCCAATATCGATATCCGTAAGATGAATCATGATATAGAAGCCGAAAATAAAAATGCTGGTGACAGTTTGCCTAAAAAAGAACTTATTACTATAAATGACGAGCCTGCCCTTTTTTACAGGAAGATGAAAGAAGCCGGTATACTCGGCATTATTCAATCGGCTCCGGTTCCAATCCGGGTGCTGTACGACAGGAAAAATATCGACAGCATGACCTTCGAAAACCTTCCGGCCTTACCCGACATCAAACTGGATGAGCATCAATTTGTAACCATTGAGCAAATGGCGAAAGAACGAAGAAATTTCTTCCTCGAATTCGATATCCGCAACCATTTTAAACCTGGTCCTGTCAAATATTACAATGTGATCGGTATTATTCCCGGCTCAAAATACCCGGATGAAATAGTGATGATGAGCGGTCACCTTGATGCGTATGATGTCGGAACCGGCGGAGTGGATGATGGTTCGGGATCAACACCAACCATGGAAGCAGCCCGTATGATCATGAAAGCTGGCGGGAAGCCAAAACGTACAATCATGGTCTGTTTATGGGCCGGTGAGGAATTTGGTTTGCTTGGATCGAAAAGCTGGGTAAAACGAAACCCCGGCAAACTGGCGAATATATCGAATATGTTTAACCGCGATGGCGGCCCGACAGTAGCTAATAGTTTGAGCGTTCCTGATGCCTGGTGGGATGATATGGAAAAAATCTGCGAACCTTTAAACAGCATTAATCCTGATTTCCCATTTACACTCAAAAAACGTGAATCAAAGCCAAAACCTAAAGTTGCGGCCTCAACCGATGCCGGCTCGTTTGCCGTTGAAGGAGTGCCGACAATGACTTTCGGCACCGAAGATACCAAAGGCTATAATTTCAATTATGGCGAAATATGGCACACCGAAAGAGATCTCTATAATAAAAGCATTCCCGAGTACCAGGAGCATACCTCCATTGTAACTGCCATTGTCGTATTGGGAGTTGCCAACCTGAGCCACCTGCTTGCGAAAGACGTTTATTATTCGCCCGAAAATGCCAAATAGATACAGGTTCCGGGTTCCAGGTTCCGGGTCCAATCGGTCGTTTAGTCGTGTGTTCGTTTAGTCGTGTGTTCGTTTAGTCGTGTGTTCGTTTAGTCGTGTGTTCGTTTAGTCGTGTG
>CAIXAQ010000109.1 GCA_903917425.1 uncultured Bacteroidales bacterium | reverse complement strand
GGCAATATTGTTCAGCCAGCCGGAACAAACTGGCAGGATGTGGCTGATCTCAATTTTGATAATTCAGCCATGCGTCTCGAAATGATAAAATCATTGAAATATTGGGTACTGACGGCCAACATTGATGGTTTCAGGTGCGATGCCGCGGATTATGTGCCGTTTTCTTTCTGGAAACAGGCGATAGATTCTCTCACAGATATTCCCAACCGGAAACTCATCATGCTGGCCGAAGGTTCCCGCGCGGATCATTTTGCGGCTGGCTTCCGCTTGAATTTTAGCTGGGATTTCTTTGCTAAAAACAAAAGCGTATTTAAAAATAATCAACCTGCCAGTGGCTTATATTCCACTCATTTGAGCGAATACGCCTCAATTCCTTTAAATTCCCATAAGCTACGCTTTACTTCAAACCACGACGAATGCGCCTGGGACGATACCCCTTTGGGCTTATTTGGAGGCAAACAGGCTTCGATGGCTGCATTTGTCTGTTCAGCATTCATGGGCGGTGTCCCGCTGATATATAATGGACAAGAAGTCGGTTGCCCGGTAAAACTTCCGTTTTTCAGTCGCTCGCCTATCAACTGGACTACAAACCCGGATATGCTTGCGGAATATAAGTTCTTGTTGAATCTTCGTACGGCGCATCCCGCCTTGCGTTCAGGTGATTTGGTATCCTTTTCCGGTCCCGACATTGCCGCTTTCGAGCGGCAAACTCAGGGTGAAAAAGTGGCCGTTTTGGTCAATACACGCAATACTGCCAAAACCTTTACCGTACCGGCTAATCTAAAGAATATATCCTGGAAGGATGCCAAGTATGGCACACCCGTCATGTTGGATAGCCTGCTGGTTTTAAATGCGTTCGAATACCGCATCTTAATTAAATAATCAACCTGAATGGAATGGTTCAGGCAGTATCCAGATTAATTCAAAAAAGCTAAATAATGGAAACAAAGAAAATAGAAATCCCTGTTATGTCCGATTTGTTTGCCCGGGGCGAAAAACCCGAATTCCTTTTTTGGGTTGGTTGTGCCGGCGCTTTCGACGACAGGTATAAAAAAGTAACCCGGGCTTTTGCAAAAATTCTCACGCATCTCAATATTAGTTACGCTGTTCTTGGAAAAGAAGAATCCTGTACCGGCGATCCTGCGCGCAGGGCCGGCAACGAAATGCTTTACCAGATGCAGGCTTTACAGAATATTTCGATCCTGGATGGGTATGAAGTAAAGAAAATCATTACTATTTGCCCTCATTGTTTCAATATTTTTAAAAACGAATACCCTGACCTAGGCGGAAATTATGAAGTGATCAATTACATTCAGTTCCTGGATAAGTATATAGAAAACGGTAGTATAAAACTGGATGCCAGTATGTTGAAAAATACCAGGATCACATATCATGATCCCTGCTACCTGGGGCGTGGAAACGATATTTATGCCGAACCCCGGAGTATTCTGAAGAAACTTACCACCGATTTTGTGGAACTCGAACGCAATAAAAGTTTCTCATTTTGTTGCGGTGCCGGCGGTGCCCAGATGTTTAAGGAAGCAGAACCGGGTAAAAAAGAAGTGTTTATCGAACGTACCGAAGAAGTTTTACGCAGCGAAGCTAAAATTGTTGCCACTGCCTGCCCTTTCTGCATGACCATGCTGACGGATGGTTTAAAATATAAGGACAAAGAAGATGTGAAGAATTACGATATAGCCGAACTTATCGTCCAGGTTTTGGATTTGTAAACATATCATTTTAAGATAGTGGAATAAGCCAATGTTGCAGACATGACATCAGTAGCAACATTTTGATGACAAAAAGTATGAAGACGTTGTTGATATTACTAATATTTTTCATTGCTCTACTCCCGAACTATGCTCAAAATCTGAATGGGATTGTACTCGAACAGGAAACAGATATCCCTGTATGTTATGCCAGCATTGGCATTATAAACAAAAACGGAGGCACCTATTCGGATATGGATGGGAAGTTCCATTTCGTTCAAACTGATTACGAAAAATCAGATTCGTTAAGATTTTCCTGTATTGGCTATAAATCCGTAACTTATTCATTGAGTGATCTCGTCGAAAGGTATGGTAACAGCAGTATGAGGGTAAGTATGGAAAAGCAAGCATTCAGGCTGAAAGGTGTCGATATAATTCCCCACGAATATAAAGTTCAGGAAATAGGGAATAAACTTTCCTGTCGCCAAATCAGTATCTGTGCCCGTAACGACAAGGAAACAGGCATTGTTATCCGGAACCACAAAACACTGTTTCTTACTAAATTAACATTTAAGTTAATCATGCTTCCGGCTATGCCTGATAGTGTTTTAATGCGTTTTAATATCTACAACCTGAAAAACGATTTACCCTCCGAATTGATTTTAGAAAAACCCGTTTATATCCTTTTATCTAAAGAATTGGCTGATGATAAAATCACAATTGATCTTGAAAAATACGGCATAGTTGTTAACGGTGAT
>CAIXAQ010000108.1 GCA_903917425.1 uncultured Bacteroidales bacterium | reverse complement strand
GTTTTTTGTTGGCCCTCGCCGCGAAATGATCACTCCCTGGAGTACAAATGCAGTGGAAATTACCCAGAATATGGGGATAGCAGGCATTCTCCGCATCGAGGAATTAACCGAAGTTGCAAATGAGAATGCTGTTTACGATCATATGTTGCAACGATTATATTCCGGGCTAGATCAGGATATTTTCACTATTCTGAAACAACCTGATCCTATAATTGAAATTGATAATGTTGCTGCTTACAGTAAAAAAGAAGGTCTTGCCTTGAGTGCCGAAGAAATTGAATATCTCAGCGAAGTCAGCCAGAAACTGGGTCGCAAGCTTACTGACAGTGAAGTGTTTGGATTTTCGCAGGTTAATTCGGAACATTGCAGGCATAAAATTTTTAACGGAACTTTTGTGATTGATGGTGTGGAACAAACCGAAAGCCTGTTCCAGATGATCAAGAAAACTTCGAAAGAACATCCCGGACGGATTGTATCTGCTTATACCGATAATGTCGCCTTTGTTGAAGGACCTGTTGCCGAGCAGTTTGCACCGGCCACCCAGGACAAGCCCGATTATTTCGAAACCAGAGACATTGAGACAGTAATTTCATTAAAAGCCGAAACACATAATTTTCCGACTACCGTAGAACCTTTCAATGGTGCTGCAACCGGTTCAGGTGGCGAAATCCGCGACCGTATGGCCGGGGGGAAAGGCTCCATGCCAATTGCCGGAACAGCGGTTTATATGACTTCGTACCCGCGCACCGGAGAAGGCCGTGAATGGGAAGCAGAAAATGAACCTCGTCCCTGGCTGTATCAAACACCTGAGGAAATCCTGATAAAAGCATCGAACGGAGCAAGCGATTTTGGAAATAAATTCGGACAGCCACTGATTTGTGGTTCAGTACTTACTTTCGAACATTCAGAAAACAATAAAAGATACGGTTACGACAAAGTAATTATGCAGGCCGGAGGTATAGGCTATGGCCGTAAGATTGATAGTTTGAAAGGACACCCGCAACCCGGCGACAAAGTAATTGTAATGGGTGGTGATAATTATCGCATCGGGATGGGTGGAGGAGCGGTATCGTCCGTTGCTACCGGCGAATACCACAGCGGAATTGAGATGAATGCCATTCAGCGTTCGAATCCGGAAATGCAGAAACGCGTTTACAATGCCATTCGTGCCATGGCTGAAAGCTCGGAGAATCCGATTATTTCGGTTCACGATCATGGTGCAGGCGGGCACTTGAATTCGTTATCCGAACTGGTTGAAGAGCAAGGCGGTGCCATTGATATCACCAAACTTCCTGTTGGCGATCCAACCTTGTCGGGCAAAGAAATTATTGGCAACGAATCGCAGGAACGTATGGGATTGGTGTTGCATGCTGATGATGTGAAAAAAATGCAAAGAGTTGCCGAGCGCGAACGTGCCCCGTTTTATGTTGCAGGCGACATTACCGGGGATATAAATTTCTCATTTAAAAACCCGGTAACCGGGGATGCACCCATCAATTTGCCGTTAAAATATTTTTTTGGAAAACCGCCGCGTACAGTTATGCAGGACGAAACTGTTGCATCCGTTTTCCAACAACCGGAATACGATCCGTCGCAACTGACACACTATATTGAGCAGGTTTTGCAACTCGAAGCAGTTGCCTGCAAGGACTGGCTTACAAACAAAGTTGACCGTTCAGTAACCGGCCGAATTGCGCATCAGCAAACGGCAGGGCCATTGCAACTTCCGTTAAACAATCTCGGCGTGGTAGCTCTCGATTACCAGGGACTGAAAGGGATTGCGACCTCCATCGGTCATTCACCGGTTGCCGGATTAATTGATCCGGAAGCGGGTTCCATACTTTCGGTTGCGGAAGCATTAACCAACCTGGTTTGGGCGCCAATTGAACAAGGCCTCAGCGGTGTTTCACTCTCTGCCAACTGGATGTGGCCATGCCGCAACGGAGGTGAAGATGCCAGGTTATACAAAGCCGTGAAAGCAGTCAGTGATTTTGCAATAACGCTGGGAATTAATATCCCAACCGGCAAAGATTCCCTTTCGATGACCCAGAAATATCCCGGCGGCGATACCGTAATGGCTCCCGGAACAGTTATTATCTCTACCGTTGGTGAAGTGACGGATATCCGTAAAGTGATAAGCCCGGTTCTGAAAGAAAGTTTTACTTCCTCTCTGGTATATATCGATTTCTCGAAATCCGATTCAAATATTGGCGGAAGTTCTTTTGCTCAGGCACTGAATAAACTTGGAGGAAGCACCCCTGAAGTGAAAGATGCAAGCTATTTCCGTTTGTGTTTTGAAGCCGTACAGGAACTTATCCAAAAAGATATGATACTTGCCGGTCACGATATTTCGGCAGGTGGATTAATCACAACATTGCTGGAAATGGCTTTCAGTCACAACACAATGGGAATGAACCTGGACCTGGATGAACTTGGTGAAAATGATATCATCAGGTTGCTTTTCAGCGAAAAACCAGGAATTGTAATCCAGGTTAATGATCTTGATTTTGTAAGTATCTACCTGCATGATAAAGGCATCAGTTACAGTGTGATTGGCAAACCTGTTGCAGGAAAAACGCTGAATATCACTCACCAGCAAAAAGAATATTCTTTTGATATTCATGCTTTGCGCGAAAAATGGTTCCGTACATCCTACCTGCTTGACCGTATACAAAGTGGCGCATCAAAAGCAAAGGAGAGATTTGATAATTACGCCATTCAGGAACGAAATTTTATTTTCCCCGAAGGATTTACAGGTAAATTCAGCCAGTTCGGAATTGATCCGAATCGTAAAACCCGTTCAGGAATCAAAGCTGCCATCATCCGCGAAAAAGGTGTAAACGGCGACCGCGAAATGGCCTGGAGCATGCACCTGGCTGGACTAGATGTGAAAGACGTTCATATGACCGATCTGATGAGCGGACGCGAAACACTGGAAGATATCCGGATGATTGTTTTTGTTGGCGGTTTCTCCAATTCCGATGTACTTGGTTCGGCTAAAGGCTGGGCAGGAGCGTTTAAATACAACGACAACGCCAGGATTGCTTTAGAGAAATTCTATGCACGGAAAGATACGCTGAGTCTTGGTGTTTGCAACGGTTGCCAGGTGATGATTGAACTCGGACTGGTAAATCCCGATCACCAGCTAAAAACAAAAATGCTGCATAATGCATCCGGTAAATTTGAATCGAGTTTCCTTACGGTTGACATTCTTGACAATGATTCGGTTATGCTGAAATCCCTGTCAGGAAGCAAATTAGGCATTTGGGTTGCTCATGGTGAAGGTTTGTTTAGCTTTCCATATTCTGAAGAAAAGTATAATATTACTGCAAAATATTCCTACAGCGAATATCCCGGTAATCCGAATGGATCTATGTATAATGCTGCCTGTATTTCGAGTGATGACGGCCGCCACCTGGTGATGATGCCGCACCTGGAACGGTCGCTGTTGCCGTGGCAATGGCCCTTGTATCCGGATGCGCGCACTGCCGATCAGCTTTCACCCTGGATAGAGGCTTTTGTGAACGCGAGAGAATGGCTGAAGGCAACAAAGAAATAGTACTCGATCTATTTTCATCAGATTTTTCAGGAATTTAATAGAAAAAAAACATTCGGATTCACGCAAATATTAAGTGCGCAGTTGCAGCTGATAAACACTAAACATAGTATATTTGCTGCCTGACATTCAGATAATCCACACACCCAATATTATGGAAAACACGAAAGCATTAGAAATTCTGAAAACAGCTATTCTCCTCGAAAGACGGGGTAAAGCTTTTTATGAAAAAATGGCTGAACAGACCAATAGCCCCGAAGCGCGAAAGATTTTCACGACCATGGCTGAAGAGGAGAAAGCACATGTTGAATTTCTCTCAATCCAGTTTACCGGCTTTATAAAACAGGGAAAATTTGCGAAGCCTGATTCTGCTTTTGCCGAACCTGAAGATATTTCACACGAAATCATGAATCCACAATTGATAAAAGAGATTTCGGCAGCAAGTTTTGAGGCAGCCGCCATTTCGGCTGCAATGGATTTCGAAACCCGTGCCATTGAACTTTATTCAAAACGCTCTGCCGAGGCAGAAGATGAAAACGAAAAAGAAATGTACAAATGGCTGGCTGAATGGGAAAGCGGACACCACAAGATCCTTTTTGACCTTAACGAAGCCCTGAAAGAAAGCATCTGGTTCGATAATCAATTCTGGCCCTTTTAAACAAAAACAATTCAGTGAAGCGCAGAGGCTGAAAAGTTTACTGCGTTTTTTTATGCCCGGAAAAGTGATTTTTGTATATCCATTAGCCAACTTATCGGCTAAAAAAAACAAAACCCTGTTCAGGCCGCATGGAAAGGGCATTTGTTTTGTGCATTTTCGGCAAATACGAATTAATGTCGCGATTATTCTGGCATGAAAAGGCACGCGATACCTCGTTGCATTTCGGCTTCAAAAACGAAAGTTGTACAGGAAACTTTGGATTTTCTGATTTTCCAACGATTGAACTTACTGGCTTTTCGACATGCTCTCGGGTATGGCAATGATGAAATTGGCCAGTCCTTCCGATTCTTTTTTAAGTTCGTCCAGGTCAGCTTGTTCAACAGAGGAGATGGTCACAATTTTAAGTTTCGGGTTAGTTTGTTGCAAATACCAGAGAATGCTCTGAAACCTGTCGCTGTGGTAGCTACCGTTAAAATGAAGGAAAGTCTTGCCTGGCGTATAATTCTGCAGTATAAAATAGGCCATGGTGGCGTCTTTCATAGCCTGAGCCATAGTAATATTAGAGGTAGAATGAGAGGGCGCATCACCCATCATTTTTACCATTTCGACATAACACGACAATGTTGAGTCAAATTGTATCGGCAGGGGTGCCATAAATTGAAGTGCTTTTTTATCAAGGGTATTCAGCACCTCGAATCCGCTTTTATTAACCATGCTGGCATATCTCCGCGGAATGTTGGTTGCTATGAAGGCCAGGCTGCTGTCGCGGGCAAAATTCAGCAATCGCTTGTAATCGGTTTTATAGTTGGGCCAAAGTCGGGCTTCAGCCTCAAAATTTTTCTCTTTTATGAGCCCACTAAGGTATTCGTTAACAATCAGCTGATTATCAGCCTCAAACATTTCGGCTCCTAAAATCAGGTTTTTGCCTTTTTCGGCATACAGGTCAGCGGTTATTTCGTATTCAAGCCAATGGCATATCGGGTTATCGTGCAATTCGCCAAAAAATACGATATCAGCTTCAGAAGCTTCTTTTATCAGATCTTTATAGGAAGCTTTTTTGCCACCCTGATCAAAAAGCCGGTAAGCCTGTTTGTCGTTCTTCATCGAAAGCAGAGTAATAAAAGCTATACTAAGTAAAAGGATTTTTCGCATTTTTCTTAAAGGTCAAAGGTTAAAAGTCGAAAGTCAAAGGTCGAAGGTCAAGGGTTGAAGTTCGAAAGTCAAAAGGTCAGGTGCTAAACAATCAAACTCAATTTTAATTATCGCATTAACACATTTCCGCATTTTCAAATTTTCAAATTATCAAATTATCATTTCTTCAGGTCCCCACCATGAAACATCAACGGTAGCAGATTTGCAATTCCATCGATGATCCAGATTTTCTCCGAGTTTCCCTGTAGCAGAATCCGGATTGGCTGACCCGAAAGCATTTCGTACTCGGCAATTACCTGCCTGCAAGCTCCGCAAGGAGTAACAGGTACCGAAAGGTTAAAGACTTCGGTACGGGCAACTACAGCAATACTTCTGATTGGAATACCGGGATGCAGGGCAGAGGCTGAAAAAACGGCTACCCTTTCGGCACAAATTCCTGATGGATAAGCTGCATTCTCCTGATTATTTCCTTTGAATACCAGGTCGTTAGCTAAACGAACCGAAGCCCCTACATGAAAATTTGAATAAGGTGCATATGCCGAATCACAGGCTTCCCATGCCAGTTGCAGTAAATCTTTATCCTGATCCGAAAGGTTGTCTGGTCCCGAAACCTCAGTATAAGCAACAGATAGAGTGTGTGTAATCATGGTGCTAAAAAATATGGCATAAATGTAGGTGAAAAATGTCAGGATTCAGTTGAGATTTAGAGAAAATTATTTTGAATTTGCATTTTAACAAAGCATACTTACAGTAATTCGAAAACAAGATAATTAAACAATTGATTATCAATCTAATAGGTTTTCTCCCGGTTCTGCCTTCTCCCGGCCCAACAGTATCAAAGCTGTGAACAAAACATAAAAAGTAACTCCTTCCTGGCTCTCAATCGTATCTTCGGTAACCATGGATAGCATAAAGATTATCCAGAAAACGACATAAAAATAATTAGTAAAATACCTGGTTTTAATACCGGGGTAAAACATTACCCAAATGAACCATACAAGTCCTGTCAATCCAAAACCGACTGTAATGGAAAGGTATTGGTTGTGCGAACGCAACCTGTTTTGTCTGGCCAATTGGGAGTTCATTTTATCGTATTGATCCACAAACGCTTGCGGAATATCACCGGTACCTACACCTATTACCGGATGTTGCCCTATCAGCAACAGGGAAGTGCGCCAGAATTCGAAACGTTGTATCATCGAGCCCGAATTAGGATCCCTGAAATCAATATAACGCCGGAACCCTGTCATAAAATCTTCGAACTGCGCCTGTACTTTTGGTAATTTATTGTAGTCGAACCTGTTGATTCCGCTTTCGATGGAATGGATATCCGATTCGGTAAGTTCTGCTAATCCGGCGGAATCCTTTCTTAAATTTTTGGATGCCATATAACTTATCAGAGTATAACGGCATACCTGTTTCTTTTGATCAAGACTGTCGAGCGAAAGCTGACTTCGTTTTGCCCACGATTGCCGCAACTCTTTATCGCATATATACAGCCCGATCCATTCCCCGTTTTTTGATTTAAAATTCACTGTATCATGGTAATATGTATTGCCTTCGGAAGTGAATTTCTCTAATTTCGTAAAATCGACCGAAGGTGTATGCAAGTATTTATACCCGGCTGTAATAACATAAGCAGCGGGCAGTAAAATCAGGATGCCGATAACGGCCAGAATTAGCCTCCGTTGGAACGGATTTTTGATTTTGCAGGTATAAAATACCAAGAGCAGTAAACCAACCAAGGCAAAAAGCAGTATTCCTGTGGTGTAATTCATATAAGTCATAAAGCCAACAAGCCAAATGGCAGAGAGCATAAGCAAGAATTTAATTCCCTTGCTGAATAATTCTTTTGAGAATACAAAGAAAAAGATGATGAACACCGCATACACCGCGTTCAGGCTATAACAGATATGCGAAGTGTGCGCATTCAAAGCCCGGCTGTCAGCAACCGTAAGATTCAGGAAAAGGATCAAACGGTAAATGCTTCCCCCGATAACCGCCAGTATCAGTGAAATAAGTATCAGGTAAAATGTGCGGGTAGTAATTCGCGGACCTGTGGCTATGAAGAGCGGAAGAATGAAAATGGGAAGTTTTGTCCGCAAATCCTTTAGTGCATATTCAAAATCGGTAGTATAAATCAGGCC
>CAIXAQ010000107.1 GCA_903917425.1 uncultured Bacteroidales bacterium | reverse complement strand
ATTGCCTCCATTTTATCCACTTATGATGATTTGATTGAAAACAATTTGAAACGAATAAAATTGTTGGAAGAGAAGGCGTTTGTGAGTTATAAGAGAATTGTGAGTAGTGAAAAGTTAGAGGAATTTACGATTGAAGAATTGGCAAATGTCGTAATGGGTCAAAGTCCAACTTCTGATACATATACAAACGAAAAAGAAGACAATTTACCTTTCCATCAAGGAGTAACAAATTTCTCAAACTACTTTGTAGAGCATAAGATCTACTGCAAATCACCAATAAAAATCGCAGAAGAAGGCGATATTTTGTTTTCGGTAAGAGCACCGGTTGGAAGAATTAATTTCACAAATGATAAAATTTGTATTGGTCGGGGTTTGTGTGCGTTTAGGAGTAAAAATGGGTTTCAAAACTATTTCTACCATCAATTGAAAGAGTTTTTTTTTACAGAAGATGTAATCGGTAACGGTGCAATCTTCAATGCTGTTACAAAGGTTGAATTGATGAAAGTAAAATTGAAAATGCCAGGTGAGAAAATTCAGAAAGAGTTTGAAGTTGAAGCGCAACAAATTTATAGCCTGATTTTAAACTTGACAAAACTAAATACCAAACTTCGCGAAGCAAGGGATATTTTATTGCCAAGGTTAATGAACGGACAAATAGAAGTGTAAGCGATGAGTGAAATTATTATATATAAAACACCTGATAACCAAGCCGAGATAGAGGTAACATTGGATGCTGATACCATTTGGTTAAACCAATACCAGATGGCTGATTTGTTTCAAACAGACAGAACATCTATTCTTAAACACATCCAAAACATGTACACCACCGGCGAATTAGACGAAATTTCAACTAGTGCAAAATTTGCACAAGTTCGGAAAGAGGGTAAACCTCCTGAGCAACGAAGCACTGGCAGCACTCACTATTTTTGTTGCTACCAGCAAACCCGAAGAGATGGAAACAGTGAAGCAGTTAATCGTTAGCATATTAAATAGAAATAAATGAGCTACGAATATTCCGAAGATAACCTCATTGAAAACAGCCATTGAGTTTTTCTACAAACACCTCGATTGGGGAATTAACTGTTGCTTTCAACAAAGAAACTTGAAATAAAAATGTCAATGCATCAAAAAAAGGAATAGGAAAATTTTGATGGTTTAACATCCTGTATGTTAAAGTATGTAAATTTGATTCATTAACAAAACACCAAACTTCGTGAGGCAAGGGATATACTATTGCCCAAACTAATGAATGGACAAATAGCACTGTAAGCAGATGAGCGAAATTATTATATACAAAACACAGGATAAGAAAACCGAAGTTGAAGTTCAGTTTGATGGAGAAACTGTGTGGCTTAACCAAATGCAGATGTCTGCTTTGTTCAATCAAACCAAACAAAACATTAGTCTGCATATCAACAATTGCTTCAAGGAAAAGGAGTTGAGTAAAAAAGCAACTGTCAAGGAATCCTTGACAGTTCAAGTCGAAGGAAAGCGGCAGGTGAAGCGTAAATTGGAATATTATAATCTGGATGTTATTATTTCGGTCGGTTACCGGGTAAAGTCTGTCCGTGGCACACAATTTCGCCAATGGGCTACCCAACGGCTTAAAGAGTACCTGGTGCAAGGTTATGCCATCAACGAAAAACGCCTGTCAGAAAAACAGCAACAGGTAGAATACCTGAAAACGGGGATCCGAATAGCGAGTCGTGCCATTGCACAGCAGGCAACTGCCCAGGACAGTGAAATGCTGCAAATCTTCGCCAAAGGACTTGAACTGCTCGACGACTACGACCACCAACAATTAGACCCTAAAGGCAAAACCGTTCAGCAAGCGTTATATCCCGAAGTGGAGGAATACCTTGATGTGGTAACCAAAATGAAATCTGAATTTTCTTCTGATGTATTTGCTATGCCCAAGGATGCAGGTTTTGAAAGTTCAGTCAGACAAATAGCCCAAAGTTTTGATGGAACAGAATTGTATCCGAGCCTTGAAGAAAAAGCGGCAACGCTCCTCTATCTGATTGTAAAAAACCACTCGTTCGTAGATGGTAATAAACGCATAGGGGCAGCATGCTTTCTGTATTTCCTGCACCGAAACGGGATGCTTTTTGCTGAAAATAGCCGTCCGCTCCTAAGCAACGAAGCACTGGCAGCACTCACTATTTTTGTTGCTACCAGCCAACCCGAAGAAATGGAAATAGTGAAGCAGTTAATTGTTAGCGTATTAAATAGAAATATATGAGTTACGAATATTCCGAAGATAACCTCATCGAACAAACAGCCATTGAGTTGTTCCACAAACACCTTGGTTGGGATACAGCTGTTGCTTTCAACAAAGAAACCTTTGGTGAAGGAAGCTCACTCGGCAGGCTCAATAAAAAAGAGGTGGTCCTGAAACGGAGTTTTCTTGAAAAATTAAAACTATTCAATCCTTCATTACCTGAGCAGGCGTATACATTGGCCTACGAAAAACTCATTGAAGAAAGCAGCATCAAGTCATTATCCGAAATCAATTTCGAAAAATACCAGTACTTGCGCGATGGCATTCCTGTTGACTTCATCAACGAAAAAGGAGAGCCGGTTAAAAATAAGAGCCTTAAGGTTTTTGATTTTGAAACACCTGAAAACAACCATTTTCTCGCAGTCCGCCAGCTATGGATCGAAGGCAAAAGCAGGCGTGAACGCCGCCCTGATATAATTGGTTTCGTGAATGGTATTCCGCTTTTGTTTATTGAGCTTAAAGCAGCCCACAAGAAACTGGAAAATGCCTACAACGATAACCTCACTGATTACAAGGATGTAATTCCTAAGTTATTTTATTACAATGCTTTTGCATTATTGAGTAATGGTATCGAAAGCCGGATCGGGAGTATCACCGGCAAATACCAGCACTTCCACGAATGGAAACGTATTACCGAAGAGGATGAGGGCAAAGTGGCTCTTGACAGGATCATTATGGGTGTTTGTAACAAAGCACGCTTTCTCGACCTTTTTGAGAATTTCATACTCTACGATAACTCGCTCGGCAAGGTAATAAAACTCATTGCACGCAACCACCAGTTTATTGGTGTTAATAAAGCCCTGGATAACATCAGGCTAAAGGAACAGCTTTACGAACTTGGTAAGATTAGTCTCGAAGAAAAACAAAAGCTGGGTGTTTTTTGGCACACGCAGGGAAGCGGCAAATCATATTCTATGGTTTTTCTCAGTCAGAAAATTCACCGAAAATTTAAAGGTAGTTATACATTCCTGGTCGTTACCGACCGGAATGAACTCGATACGCAGATATATGGCACCTTTGGTGGAGTTGGTGCAGTCCCCCAGGTTCGGTCGGGTTCAACAAATTCCTTGAAAGCATCCAGCGGAAAGCACCTCATTCAGTTACTGAGTTCCGACCATCGGTTCCTGTTCTCGCTTATTCATAAATTCAATGTTGAAAATGAAATAATTACCGGCCGCGAAAACATTATTGTAATCACTGATGAAGCGCATCGCACTCAGGGCGGACAATTGGCACTGAATTTACGGAATGCATTGCCCAATGCTGCTTTTATGGGATTTACAGGTACGCCTCTTTTCAAGGATGATGAACTTACAAAACGCATCTTTGGTGATTATGTGTCATGTTACGACTTTAAACGGAGCGTAGAAGATGGCGCAACAGTGCCGCTATATTATGAAAATAGGGGAGAATACCTTGGTTTGGTCAATCCTCAGATCAATGAACAGATGCGGACGGCCATCGAGGAAGCCACTGAAGATCTCGACAGCGACCAGCGCAGCCGTGTCGAGCAATTATTTGGAAGGAACTACCCTATACTTACTGCAAAGAAAAGATTGGATGCTATTGCAAAAGATGTCGTATGGCATTTTTGCAACCGCGGCTATAAGGGAAAGGGAATGTACGTTGCCCTTGACAAACTTACCGCTGTTAGAATGTACGATCTGATAACAAAGCACTGGAATCATTACATAGCTGCTCTGGAAAAGGATATTGAAAAAGGGAAATATGGTGATCAGGAAGTACTTGCAAAAGCCAGGGAGCTAAATTGGATCAAAGAGACTGAAATATGTGTTGTTGTGAGTTCCGAGCAAAATGAAATAAAGAAATTTAGTAGTTGGGACCTGGATATTGAGCCTCATCGTGAAAAAATGAATAACCAGGATCTCGAAACAAGGTTTAAAGAAGATGATGATCCTTTCCGGTTTGTGATTGTTTGTGCCATGTGGATTACCGGTTTCGACGTTCCTACACTTTCAACTCTTTACATCGACAAGCCACTTAAATCACATACATTGATGCAGGCCATTGCCAGAGCTAATCGCATCAGCGAAGGGAAGAATAATGGGTTGATTGTTGATTATATCGAAACCTATAAATCTCTGCTCGATGCATTGGCAATTTATTGTGTAGATGAAAAAGGTGGTGAGCCTGGAACCGACACAACACCCGAACCACCCGTGCAGCCTAAAGAATCATTAATTCACCTTTTGGAAGAAGCCATCGTGGCAACTGAATCATTCCTGCTCAATGAAGTAAATTTTGATTTGGCTGAACTGATAAATTCATCCGGAATCAACAAGTTGGTAGTTCTTGAAAAAGGGATTGATTGCGTATATACCAACGACGAAACCAAACGAAAATTCCAGGTACTGGCTCGCGAAGTTTTCAGAAAATTCAAAGCACTGCAGCCGGACAAGATTCTAAATGAATATTCTGCCCGGAAAAACGCAATCGATGTGATATATTCAGCTATTGAGGATAATATCGACAGCGCAGATGTATCTGAAATAATGAAGAAAATTCAGGTAATTGTCGATAATTCAATCGAAAACAGGGTTGCTGAACCCTCAAAGGAAAGCAGCGTAATTATTGACCTGAGCAAACTGAATTTTGAATTATTGGAGAAATATTTCTTAAAGTCAGATAAAAAGAACACCATTGTCCAATCCCTGAAAGACAAGATTGAAGCACAACTAAATCTTATGGTTGAAAGAAATCCTTGCCGGGTTGATTTCTATCAGCTCTACCAGGAGATTATAGATGAATATAACAGGGGCAAGGATTCTGTAACGATTGAAGAAACATTCCGGAAACTTATCGAGTTTATCAATACACTCTCTGCCGAAGAAGCTGAAACCAGGCGCGAAAATTTGACGGAAGAACAAAAAGCAATGTTTGACCTGCTTCGTAAGCCCAATCTTTCTGAGACCGAAAAAAATAAAATCAAAGAAATTGCCAAAGAACTTCTGGTCGAACTTAAATCCGAAAAACTCAAAGTAGAACGTTGGCAGGAAAAATCTGCAACGGCTGCAGCAGTATTTACCTCAGTCAGCAACACCTTATTCAACAAGCTGCCTTACCCCACCTATCAGAACGATGAAATCGATCTCAAGACAATGCTTGTCTTCGAACACCTGAAACATCAGTACTTTGGTGGTGGATTAAGTATTTATGGAGCCTATTAGGTTACTACGCCTCCGCTCAAAGCTATGCGCTAATTTGCGATTTTGGATACCTTGTCACATCCTTAACAATCTGATTTAAAAATATGATATCATGGAATGTAAAGATGTAATTTTTAAGCCCTTCAGAAATGGGAATACTCATATAGATTGTGCTTTGCTTAAAATTATATGTGCGT
>CAIXAQ010000106.1 GCA_903917425.1 uncultured Bacteroidales bacterium | reverse complement strand
TACATTGCATAATAATATGTAATTTTGCGTAAAATATAGTGAATCATGAAAAAGTGTATTTCAATAGTTGTTCTGCTTACCTTGTTTTCAACTTCCTTTGGAATGAAAGGTTCTTTGAAGGCTTACTTCACTCAGGCCTCTTTTTACTCTCCCGAAAATGGACCTTACATCGAAACGTATTTGTCGATCTTGGGGAAAAGCGTGCAGTTTGTTGGAATGGAGAATGGCAAATATAAAGGTACAGTTACGGTTACCATGCTGTTTAAACAAAACGACAGTATCAGGGAATTCAGGAAATATGATCTGCACACCATTGAAATAGAGGATACTGCCAACATTAACTTCATCGTTTTCGACCAGCAGCGTATCGCACTTGCTCCCGGGAAATACGACCTGGAACTGGAACTTGATGATAAAAATACTGATTTGCCTTCGTTTACCGAAAAGAGTACTCTTGATATAAACTTCGAATCAAAAAACATATCGTTATCTGATATTGAGACAGTTGAATCATATACAGATGCTACCGAATCATCTTTGATGGCAAAAAGTGGTTACGACTTTCTCCCCTTCCAGGATTATTATTATCCCCAAAACATTAAAAAGATCACTTTCTATGCCGAGGTATACAATGCATCAACAATACTTGGAAACGAAACTCCGTTTGCAGTCGCCACCTACATTCAATCTGTCGAAACAGGCAAACCAATTGATAATTTCTTTCGTATTAAGCGCGAAACTTCCAATTCAGTAAATGTTGTGTTCAGCGAATTCGATATTTCTGAACTTCCTTCAGGAAATTACAATCTCGTGGTTTCGATACGCGATAAGGAGAATAAAGAAATAACAGGCCGGAGTATATACATAAAACGCTCAAATCCAGGAGTAAAATTCAGTACGGTTGCGTTGCAAAATGTTGTTATTGCCAATAGTTTTGTTGCGTCTCTCAACCAGCCCGACACATTGCGTGAGTTTATACGAATGTGTTTTCCAATCGGCTCAGGCAATGAAAAATTGTTTATCAATTCGAATCTTAAAACAAGCAGTTTGCTGAACATGCAGCAGTTCTTCCTGAATTTCTGGAGCCAGCGCAACCCTGCCAACCCGGAAAGTGCATGGGCGACCTATTATAATACTGTGTTGGGTGTCGAGAAGGAATTTGGATCCATCTACAAAAAAGGTTACGAAACCGATCGCGGTCGCGTGTATCTGCAATATGGCTCACCAAATGAAAGAACCATTGAAGCTCTTAATCCCTGGACTTACCCGTATGAAATATGGCACTATTACGCCGCAGCAGAGCAAACGAACCTGAAGTTCGTTTTTTATACCCGCGACAAGGCTCTCAACGACTATTTACTGGCTCATTCCACAGCCAATGGCGAGGTTAAAAATGTTGAATGGCAAAATGAAATAAAGCGAAAAGAATACAAATATCGTCCTAATGATATAGATAATGAACTCTACAAAAGACCATATGAGGAAGACATATGGGGAGAACATACAGGCGAGAATTTCAATATCCGGAGATGAGTTTACGTGCGGACTTTAATATTGCTTTTTGTAAATAATTGATTTACATGATATTAGAACTCATCATTCTATTTTGTATATTTCCGGAAAACCTGGAAAAACGGGAATATCCGCCGGATATGGGGAAACCCCGGTATTTCAATTAATTTATATTTAAATTAGCAGCCAATTGGAGTGGGGGAAATATTTATAGTTTTATCGAATAAGTAGATACAAATCAATAACTTAAAGCAATTGGCCAAAATAGCAGTAGTGATTTTAAACTGGAATGGCAGGGAATTTTTACGAAAATTCCTCCCTTCGGTGCTTGCTTATAGCCGCGATGTTGCTGACGTTATTGTAGCTGATAATGCATCAACCGACAGTTCAATTGAATTTCTTGAAAACAACTATCCGGAAATACGAATTGTTACCAACCGCACCAATGGCGGCTTTGCCAGGGGGTATAACGAAGCACTGGCCGAAATAGAAGCAGATTATTACGTGTTACTGAATTCGGATATTGAAGTAACGCCAAACTGGATTGAACCGGTAATCGCGATGATGGAAAGCGATAAAACCATTGCCGCCTGCCAGCCAAAGCTCCGATCGTTCTACGAAAAGGAGAAATTTGAATATGCAGGTGCAGCCGGAGGTTTTATTGATGCTTATGGGTATCCGTTCTGCCGAGGTCGCATTTTTCAGCATATCGAAACTGATTTTGGCCAATACAACGACTCTGTTGAAATTTTCTGGGCCACCGGTGCCTGCATGTTTGTGAGGGCCGATTTATATAAAAAGTTTGGCGGACTTGATGAAAATTTCTTTGCCCATATGGAAGAAATCGATTTCTGCTGGCGGCTTAAAAATGGCGGTTACAAAATCATGTACTGTCCTGATTCAGTTGTTTTTCACGTTGGTGGGGGAACTTTGCCGAAAAAATCGTCTCAGAAAACCTATCTCAATTTTCGTAACAATTTAGTGCTTCTTTACAAAAATTTACCTTCGCACCTCTTGCTTTCGGTTTTTGCCGTGAGGTTTCCGCTTGACGGAATTGCTGCAATGAAGTTTCTGCTGGATGGAGGATTCAGGGATTTTTATGCCGTATTACGAGCGCATTTTTATTTTTACACACATTTTTTCGACTTGCGTCGTAAACGCAAACTGCTAATCCAGAATGCAGTGCATGGAATTTATAAAGGGAACCTGGTCAAGGAACATTTTATTAATAAAAAAACCGTATTCGCTCAATTATCAAAGGCGGATTTTGCTGATTAATAAGTATTTATCTTATATTTTGGAGATAATTAATTTTTTTTTATTCATTATTTCATGAGGCTTTCAATAGCCAACCTGTACGAATCCAGCCCAAAACCTGTAATAACCCCTTTCATTCCTGCTGATATCATCGAAATCTGTCTGAATTGCTCGCGGGCATGGATATTCGAAATATGAACTTCCACAACCGGACTATTTATGGCTTTTACTGCATCTCCGATTGCCACAGAAGTATGCGTATATCCGCCTGCATTCAGAATGATACCATCGCAGCTAAAACCCGTTTCGTGTAATTTATCAATTACTTCACCTTCGATATTCGATTGATAATAAGTAAGTTCAATAGCTGGATACTTCTTTTTTAATGCTTCCAGGTAAATTTCGAACGACTCACTGCCATAAACGCCCGGCTCGCGCTGGCCCAGAAGATTAAGATTTGGTCCGTTGATAATGCAGATTTTCATAAATAGTATTATTTTAAACAAAAGTACTTCAGAAAAAGATCGGAATGCTAAAATTATGTGCAATTATCCTAAATTATGTAATTTGTCAGTGCCTAAAGTGCCTAAAGTGCCTAGAGTGCCTAAAGTAAATTTACTATTTTCCATTTACTATTTTCCATTTTCCCCAAATTAACACTACTTTTGCAATCACAACAGAATAGGGGTGCCTTAACGAAACGGGCTGAGATCAAACCCATAGAACCTGATACGGGTAATGCCGGCGAAGGGATGGATAAACTTTAAATGAATGGATTTTCCCTGTTCGCCATTT
>CAIXAQ010000105.1 GCA_903917425.1 uncultured Bacteroidales bacterium | reverse complement strand
TGACAATGAGCAAAATATCCCGTTAGAATAAAAATGGCTGAAAGAAAATACCTGGTTAAAATTCTCATTCCTGTTTAGTATCTGATCTTTAATTCTGATGTTTTAGCTGGTATTTAACCTCTAAAAAAAATTAATTGCCAACTGATTGCATCATATTTTTATGGTACCGAAATCGTTTATAAAATTGAACTTAAAACATTAAACACTTAACCCAAAATGTAAAACTATAGAAGGCACCCTCACTTTTTCATTTTTCATTTTTCATTTAATGTTAAGTGTTTTTCATTATTTCTTAAGGTTCCGCCAGGCCTGCATTAAGGTTTAAGCATCAATACTTTCCCCCCGGGAATGCTGAAAAACAGTATTCCCGACGCATTTTTTGCCATGGTAATAATATCGTTGGTAGGTAAAGCCGCGTTATCCGCTGTAAAGGAAGTCCATTTGATACCGTCAAATTTTATTATTCCCGCCCCGAAAGTACTGCACCACATACTTCCATCGCTTGCTTCAACCAGCGAGGTAATTGGTTTGGATGCCCCGGTATTAAATAAGGTGCTGGTGTTGTTGTAAAACTGTGTTAGCTGCGATGCGACCGATCCTGACCAGATGCTTCCATCCGTAGCAGTCATAATTTTAGTAAAATCGTCTGATAAAAGTGGGATACTATCGCTGATGATATCCCATTTGTTGTTATTAAATTTTACGATTCCTTTATCTGCTGTGGCTAACCATAGGACCTGTTTGTGGTCCGAAGCCAGCGAATTAATTTTTCCGGAAGGTATTTCAGAATTTGAAAGGGTATAAAAAGTCCATTCGTTGTTTTGTAATTCAGCTATTCCTCCCTTTTCTCCATTTATACCTGCGGTTATATTTCCTATTCCCGCAACTGCGATCGATGTTACACAAAGCCCTTTGAACAGGCTGTTTTCTTTCCACTGATTGCCATCAAAAATGGCCAGACCGCCGTTCCATCCAACCCAAAGGATTCCATTCCCATCGCGGGTTATAGCTGTTATTGAATCAAAATTAATTCCAGTGTTTGATTTTCCGAAAACTGTCCATTTATAACCGTCATTATATAGTAAACCTTCGCCTCCTTTCGAGCCGAACCAGGTTGAATGCTCATTTTCGATAAATAATGCTGAAATATCCCTGTAGGCAATGGTTGACGAAGTATAAGCATATTCGCTCCAGATACGGGGTGGGTATTCTTCGTTTTTCTGCTTACACGAATAAAGCAGTACTGTGAAGCAATATGCCAGGATTGTAAAAGCTGAAATGAAACGTATTGTTTTCATCAAAAAAGGACTACTTTGCCAGTAATTGCACAAAAATACCGTTTTAAATTGAGTAAATAAAATGCGCTTCGACATTGGATTCAGTGTGAATGAATGTCGAAGCGCAGAATACCAAATAAGAAAGCAGATAATTAGTTGATTATCAATACATCGCTTAAGATATTAAAGTCAGTTTAATTTGAAATGCCGCCTGGATGAATGACATCCGGGCTTAAAGTTTGTTCTATTGGTACAATTGTCTTTCCTTTTTTATGCGGTGTATGCGGATTCCAACCGACTACGCCCAGCATCACAAAGAATCCGATGATGTAAGCTACAATTACAAACCAGCCTTTTTTTACATAATCAACCACTGAGCGCATTTCGGGAAATATATTAGAAAGTGCCACACCGGCAGAGGAACCGAACCAGATCATGGAACCTCCAAATCCAACAGAATAGGCAAGCACTCCCCAATCGTATCCGCCTTGTTCGAGGCAAAGCTTTGTTAAAGGTATATTGTCGAATACCGCCGATACAAAACCCAGGGAGAAAGCGGTTTGCCAGGTGGCAGCCGGAAGTTCTTCGACAGGCATTAACGAGGCGCAGGTTACCAGGGCAACGAGGAAAATAGTGCCCTGGACCGATTTCGGAATTTCATCCCAGGGAGTTTTACGTAGGAAGGATCCTATTATTATGGCAATCCAAACCCCTAAGGCAGGAAAATCGAAAAAATAATTGGTCAGAATGGCACCAATCAAAATAAATCCTACAATTGCTATACGCATTGGATCAACATACACTTTCTTTGTCGGATCTTTCTTAATACGGTGGTACCTGTCCTGTACGATGGAAGCCGGAATACCAAAAACAAACATGGCGACGATGGCAGCAACGTATGCATGTGTTACATCCATTGGGTTTACACCGTCAATCCACATCAGCGTGGTTGTCGTATCGCCGACCACAGATCCTGAGCCACCTGCGTTGCTTGCGGCAACAATAGCAGCCAGGTATCCCAGGTGCACTTTTCCTTTAAAAACTACAACAGCAACTGTGCCTCCAATCATGGCTGCGGCAATGTTATCGAGGAAACTCGAAAGCGCAAAAATCAGAAACAAGAGCGCTAAGCCGCCTTTCCAATCATCGGGCAGTATGGCCGGGAGTTTATCAGGTATGCCCGACTCTTCAAATATTTTGGCTAATATGCCAAAGCCAAACAGTAAGCCTGTCAGATTCAATAAAGTACGCCATTCACCTTCTTTCTCAACTGTACCTGTTATATGTTCGATAACGGAGAAATCAGGAAGAAAGAGTATCTTCAAAAGAAGAATGGCCACCAATCCAGTTAATGCAACATACATGGTTTGGTGATGAAATACTGCCACTCCAACAAGGGTAAGTGCAAAAATGATAAATTCGAGCCTGATGCCGAAAACCAGGGGAATTGCACCCGGAACAGCCGCAAAAGTAAGAACGGGGATTAGCAGAAATGCAGACAGGAAGAGTGCAATTGATGGTTTCTTTTTAACTTTCATAAAAGGTTTTGTGGTTTATTTGACTATAAAAATTTGATTTCTGATAGGTTAATTAAGGCACTTTCCTTGTTCAACGCGAGCGCAAAAGT
>CAIXAQ010000104.1 GCA_903917425.1 uncultured Bacteroidales bacterium | reverse complement strand
CGATCTCTGAGATATTAACAGGTGTATCCTGTTCAAGTTTGAAGCTTTTTGTTTAGTAATAAGTAAAATAATACATTCTAAATAACTGAATAACAAATACAAATACTAATTTGACTCCAACTTTAATTTTCATCAGTTTCCTCACCTATACCGTATTGTTATTTGCAGTAACCTGGCTTACAACACGAAAATCGGACAGTGAATCCTTTTACATCGGGAATAAATCATCTCCCTGGTTTGTAGTGGCTTATGGAATGATAGGAGCATCCCTGTCGGGAGTTACCTTTATGTCGGTGCCGGGTTGGGTGGGAGCCACGCAATTCAGTTACTTATTGGTGGTAGCAGGTTACCTGATTGGATACACAGTTATTGCAACTGTTTTAATGCCAATGTATTATCGGCTAAATCTAACTTCCATTTATTCATATCTCGAACAGCGATTCGGATTCTGGTCGTATAAAACCGGTGCTTTTTTCTTCTTATTATCACGAACAATCGGGGCATCATTTCGGATGTTCCTGGTCGTTAACGTATTACAGGTCTTTGTTTTTGATGCCTGGAATATTCCTTTTATCGTTACAGTCAGTATTTTTATCGCACTTATCATTGCTTACACCCTTAAAGGGGGTATAAAAACCATTATCTGGACTGATACTTTGCAGACAACCTTCATGCTTTTGGCTGTCGGACTGTCAATTTACCTCATCAGTAAAGATCTTCATTTTGATTTCAGGCATCTTATCTCCACGGTGTGGAGCAGCGATTATTCAAACATAGTAGTAACCGACTGGCACAGCAAACAGTTTTACCTGAAACAGATTGTCAGCGGTGCATTTATAGCCATAGTAATGACCGGACTGGACCAGGAAATGATGCAGAAAAACCTGAGTTGCCGCAATATCAGAGACGCTCAGAAAAATATGTTTTCATTCAGCCTGGTACTGGTATTCGTTAACCTGATGTTCCTTTTTCTGGGTGCCGTTTTGTATCTTTATTCAAGCAATCATGGAATTGAATTGCCAGGCCGAACCGATGAACTGTTTCCGATGATTGCCATAAAATACCTGGGACCCTTAGCCGGACTTGTATTTATAATAGGTTTAATTTCAGCGGCTTATCCCAGTGCTGATGGTGCTCTTACCTCGCTTACAACTTCCTTTACCATTGATTTTCTGGGCCTAAATAAACGTGCCAATCTAAATGAAGATCAGAAAAAACGGGTACGGTACAAAGTACATATTTCATTTGCTTTGCTTCTGTTGTTTGTCATTGTAGTTTTTCGCGCAATTAACGACAGGGCCGTTATTGATAAACTTTTTACAGTGGCCGGATATACCTACGGTCCACTGCTCGGGTTATATGCTTTTGGATTATTTACCCGTTTTCAGGTCATCGACAAATATGTGCCTTATGTTGCCGTCAGTTCACCCGTTTTCTGTTATTTTCTCAGCGACTATTCTATTTTGCTTCTAAATGGATATAAATTTGGCTTTGAGCTTTTGATTATCAACGGTTTATATACATTTACCGGGCTCTGGCTGTTGCGTATCCGGAAGTAGTGTGATGAATCAATAATAATAATAGCCATTTCCCGGTCAAACTCATTGAAACTATTCAGTGCCTAAAGTTTGGAGTGCCTAGAGTGCCTAAAGTTCCTTTTTACTTGATATACTATATTTTCAAGTCAGTAAGTGTTTAGATTTTTGTTAAAATTCTCAGGTTTTGTGAAGGTCAATAATTGCATTTTTATGTCACATAAGGAATTATTAGTAATAACAGCATTAACTTTAGGCATTTTAGGCACT